>NZ_JBBMXV010000002.1:300000-571810 GCF_037996645.1 Halalkalicoccus tibetensis | reverse complement strand
TCGGTGAGGCCCTTGCCGGAGCGAAGCGCGCTTCGCTCCTCGTTTTTGTGATCGAAGCGCTCCTGGTTCTTCGTGAGTTCTTCCGAGCTCATGTCTTCGGGTACGGAGCGAACGCGTAAGAACCTGTGCACGAACTCCCGATGTCGAAACCGTTAGTGGTTACGCGGTCGCGCTTCCGTGGCCGATACCCGGGGAAACACCAAAGCCCGTCCCGCCCGTCGTTCGGGACGTTCATGCCCCGGACCACCGCCCTCGGGAGCGCCGTCGGCCGTGCCGCACGAGCGCTCCGTCGGGGCGTCTCGGCCGGGCGCCACCTCCCCGACGCGCTCTACTACCGGTTGGCGGCGGCGAACCACCGCCATCGTGCGGTCGCGACCGAGAAACGGGTCCACGACGGCTCCTTCCGGAGCTACGAGCTCTACGACCGCCACGGGAACGACTGGCTGCTCGCGGCGCTGCTGGATCGCTGTCGCGACGGCCAGATCGTCGTCGACGTCGGCGCAAACACCGGCGTTTACGCCCTCTCGGTCGCCGCCGAGCACCCCGACGCGACGGTGGTGGCGATCGAGCCCAACCCCGACACGGCCGCGGCGCTGCGGGCGAACGTCGAGGCCAGCGGGTTCGAGGATCGGATCGCTACCCTCGAGCTCGGGCTGGGCGAGGAGGACGGCACGCTCCCCTTCCATCGCTCCTCGTACCACGAGCTGAGCTCGTTCAATCGGTTCAACGCCGAGCGCTGGGGCGCCCGGGTCGTCGGACGCGAGGAGGTACCCATCCGGACGCTCGACGGCCTGATCGACCGGGGCGAGATCCCGCCGCCGGACCACCTCAAGATCGACGTCGAGGGGTTCGGCCCCGCGGTGCTGCGGGGCGCACGCGGGACCCTCCGAACCCACCGCCCGACGGTCTACCTCGAACCCCACGCCCGCACCGAGGGCGAGTCCGACGCGACCGGCGGGACCGCGGACGAGCTCGAGGCGCTGCTCGGGGCGGCGAGCTACGACGTCATCCGCGCCGAGGAGGGGTGGGTCGGCGTCCCGGAGGGCGATCGTGGGTGACGCCTACGCCGGCCGGACGCTCCGACGGCTCCGGCTGCGCTGGGTCCTCGTCGCCTGCCTCGCGGCGTGTGCGACCGCCCTCGCGTTCGCCGGGCTGCGCGCGCTGCTCGCCGACGCCCTCGCCCGGCGCTGGCTCCTCCTCGTCGTTCCGGTCCTGGCCTACGAGCTCGCCCTGCTCTGGCGCTTCCTCCCCAGAAACCGGGCTGGCGAGCGCCTGCTGCCCTCGCTGGGCCCCGGGACGCTGCTGACGATCGCCCGCGGCGTCCTGATCGCCTTCCTCGCGGGCTTCCTCCTCCTCCCCCAGCCCACGGAATCGCTCGTCTGGCTGCCCGCCGTCCTCTACGGGACGGCCGCGCTCGCCGACTACGCCGACGGGACGGTCGCGCGGCTGGCCGACCACGTCACGACGCTCGGCGCGCGCCTCGACACCGAGTTCGACGCGCTGGGGATCCTGATCGCGCCGCTGCTGGCCGTCCTCTACGGTCAGCTCCCCCTGTGGTATCTCGCGGTCAGCGCCGCGCGCTACCTGTTCGTCCTCGGACGATGGCTCCGGCGACGGCGCGGGCTCCCGGTCTTCGACCTGCCGCCCCGGCGGAGCCGCAGGGTCCTCGCCGGCCTCCAGATGGCGTTCGTCGCGCTGGCCCTCTCGCCCGCGGTCGGCCCGCCCCTGACGACCGCCGGGGCCGCCCTCGTCGCGACCCCGTTCGTCGCCGGCTTCGTCCGGGACTGGCTCCACGTCTCCGGGCGGCTGTCCTGAGCCGACACAAGAACAATGTCGCCGTCGGCCGTACTCCCCGCCGTGTCACGCTCGCGTTCGACGACGGCCCGGCCCCTCTATGGAGGGTGTCGATGACCGCCCGCGAGGTCTCCTTTCGCGCGCCCGGCGAGATTCGAGTCGAGGAGCGTCCCGTCCCGGAGCCCGGCTCCGACGAGGTCCTCGTCGAGACCGAGTGCTCGGCGATCAGCCCCGGCACCGAGCTGCTGCTCTACCGCGGCGAGGCCCCCGAGGACCTCCCCGCCGACGAGAGCATCCCCGCGCTATCGGGCGGCCTCGAGTACCCGATCTCCTACGGCTACGCCGCCGTCGGCAGGGTGATCGAGGCCGGTGAGGGCGTCGAGGAGGGGTGGCTCGGCGAGCGGGTCTTCGCCTTCCACCCCCACGCGAGCCACTTCCGCATCGACCCCGCCGACCTCCAACCCGTTCCCGAGGAACTCTCCGCGGCCGAGGCGGCCCTGCTCCCGAACGTCGAGGCCGCCGTCAACGTCGCCATGGACGCCGCGCCGATCGTCGGCGAGCGTGCGGTCGTGTTCGGACAGGGCGTGCTGGGCCTGCTCACGACCGGCATACTCGCCCAGCACCCGCTCGAGGCGCTCTACACGGTCGATCACCACCCGCTGCGCCGGGAACGTTCTCGCGCCCTCGGGGCCGACCGGGCGTTCGAGCCCGGCGCCGACCTCCGGGGGGAGCTGACCGACGACCATCGGGAGGGCGCGGACCTCGCGGTCGAGCTCTCGGGCAACCCCGCGGCGCTCGACGCCGCGATCGAGGCGACGGGCTACGACGGGCGCGTGCTCGTCGGATCGTGGTACGGGAACAAACGCGCGGAGCTCGATCTGGGCGGCTGGTACCACCGCAGTCGGATCGAACTCGAGAGCACGCAGGTCAGCACCGTCGCCCCCTCCCTCCGGGGCCGTTGGGACAAGGACCGCCGGCTCGCCCTCGCGTGGGACCGTCTGAGCGGCCTCGCTGCCGACGCGGTCCTGACCCACCGTCTCCCGGTCGGGGAGGCCCCTGAGGCCTACCGGCTGCTCGACGAGCACCCCGAGGAAGCGATCGGGGCGGTACTGACCTACCCATGAGCGACTTCCGGGAGTACCTCCGCGCGAAGCGGGCCGTTGACGACCGCGCGCTGAACCGCCGGGTGCTCGAGGAACTCCGTGGGGAGCTTCCCGAGGGCCCCCTCGACGTCGTCGAGGTCGGCGCGGGAATCGGCACCGGGATCGTCCGCCTGCTCGAGTGGGAGGTGCTGCCCGAGGCGGTCTCCTACACGGCGATCGACCGTCGGCCGGGGAACGTCTCCGCCGCCCGCGAGCGCCTCCTCGACCGAGGGTTCGTTGAGGGCGACGACGGCCGGCTCCGGCGGGACGAGACGACGGTCTCGCTCGTCGCCGGCGACGCCTTCGACGTTCTGGGGGAGGGAAACGAGGAGTACGACCTGCTGGTCGCCCAGGCCTTCCTCGACCTCGTGGAGCTCGACGACGCGCTCCCCGCCCTCCTCGCCTCGCTCTCGCCGGGCGGGCTCGCGTACTTCCCGATCACCTTCGACGGGGAAACGATATTCGAGCCCGCCCACCCGCTTGACGATCCGGTTCTGGAGGCCTACCACCGCGACATGGAGCGCGAGGGCTCGAGCGAGACGGGCCGGCGGCTGCTCTCGGCGATCCCCGCGGCGGGCGGGGAGATCCTCGCGGCCGGGAGCTCGGACTGGGTCGTCTACCCGCCCTACCCCGACGACGAGCGGCTCTTCCTCGCCCACGTCCTCGACACGATCGAGGGAGCTCTGGCAGGGGATCTCGGCGACGGTTTGGAGGAGTGGCTCGCGGCGCGCCGCGGGCAGCTCGAACGCGGCGAGCTGGTCTACGTCGCCCACCAGCTCGACGTCCTCTGCCGTGGTTAGGTCGCCGCCTCGATCGCTTGCTCCAGATCGGCGATGACGTCCGCGGGGTCCTCGATCCCGATCGACAGCCGGACGAGGTCGTTCGTGACGCCGCCCGCGGCCTTCTCCTCCTCGGAGAGCTGCTGGTGGGTCGTCGAGGCGGGGTGGATGATCAGCGTCTTCGCGTCGCCGACGTTCGCGAGCATGCTCGCGAGCTCGACCCCGTTGCAGACCGCCCGCCCGGCCTCGTAGCCCCCTTCGAGGCCGAAGGCGATCATCCCGCCGTAGCCCCCGTCGAGGTACTCGCTCGCGGTTTCGTGGGTCTCGTGGCCCTCGAGCCCAGGGTAGTAGACCCACTCGACCGCGGGATGGTCCGCGAGGAACTCCGCGACCAGTTGGGCGTTCTCGCAGTGTTTCTCCATCCTGAGGGGAAGGGACTCGAGCTTCTGGAGGGTGACCCAGGCGTCGAAGGGCGACTGCTGGTTGCCCAGATCGCGCAGCCCGCGGGCCCGGGCCGCGTAGGCGAAGGCCGCCTCGCCGAAGGTCTCCCGGAAGTTCAGGCCGTGGTACGCGGGGTTGGGCTCGGTGATCTCCGGGTAGTCGCCCGCCTCCCAGTCGAACGTGCCGCCGTCGATCAGCGCGCCGCCGACCGTCGAGCCGGCTCCATGAATCCACTTGGTGGTCGAGTTCCAGACCAGGTCCGCGCCGTGTTCGATGGGGCGACACAGGTAGGGCGTCGCGAAGGTGTTGTCGACGAACAGCGGGACGTCGTTGTCGTGGGCGATGTCGGCGACGCGCCGGATGTCCGGCGTCACCAGCGCGGGATTGCCGATGGTTTCGAGGTGGACGTACGCGGTGTCCTCGTCGATCGCTTCTTCATACCCCTCGTAGTCGAGCGTGTCGACGAACCGGGTCTCGATCCCGCGCTTCTCGACGGTGTGGGTGAGGTAGGTGTAGGTGCCGCCGTAGAGCGCCGACGCGCTGACGACGTTGTCGCCGGCCTCCGCCAGGATGAAGGTCGCCAGATCGAAGGCGGCCATCCCCGAGGCGGTGGCGATCGCCGCGACCCCGCCCTCGAGCGAGGCCAGGCGCTCCTCCAACATCGCGTTCGTCGGGTTCATGATCCGCGAGTAGATGTTGCCCGGCTCCTCGAGGGCGAACAGCCGCGCGGCGTGGTCGGTGTCCTCGAACTCGTAGGAGGTCGTCTGGTAGATCGGCGGCGCGCGCGCCCCGGTGGTCTCGTCGGGCTCCTGGCCGGCGTGGATGCTCCTGGTAGCGAACCTCTCGCTGTCGTCTCCATCTGCCATGCGAGGGGTGTGAACGCGTATCGAGGTAAAACCCTACTACTAATCGTCCGGGACCCGACCTACCGCCATGTCCCGCGTGAGCGAGTTCAACGACGAACACGGCCTCGCGATGGAGCCGGAACACCGCCTGCTCGACCTCGAGAGCGAGACGGGCGAGCTCGCGAAGGAGCTGCTGAAGGCGAGCGAGTACGGCACGGACGAGTTCGAGGCGACCGAGGGGTTCGAGGACGAGTTCGGCGACGTGTATTACTCGCTGCTCTCGCTGGCCGACGAGTGCGGGATCGACCCCGAGGAGGCGCTCGAATCGAGCATGGGGAAGTACCGCGAGCGCTTCGATTCCTCGGACTCGGTCGGCTCCGGCGCGTAGCTACCCGCGCCAGGGCTCGGGCGCGACCCCGAGCGCGAGGACCAGCGGCCGGTAGAGCGCGCCGATCCCCAGCGCGAGGACGACCCCGATCCAGAACGGGAAGTCCACGAGGAGGTCGATGCCGGCCACGACGACGAACACGAGGACCATCACGGCGACGTAGTGCGGGGCCACTTGTTTCGCCTCAGTCCTGTCCATGTCGGGACGTGTGGGCCCCGCCGATCATAGACCCCCCGACTCCGCGTCCGGGAGCGTCCAGACCTCGCAGTCGGCGCCCGTCTCCGTGTCGCGCTCGGCCACGCTCCCGATGATCGATTCGAGCGCGTCGACGGCCTCCGCGACCCCTTGCTCGCGGTCCATCCCGTCGAGCCCGCCGAGCGCGAACTCCGCGCCGGTCCCGCGCGCGGCGACCTCCTCGTCGAGCTCCCCGCCCGCGGCATCGACCGCTCGCAGCCGAACGACGCCCTCGCCGTCGCGGGCGGCGACGACCGCCTCGACGCCGGCCTCGTCCGCCAGATCGCTCGCGAGCCGCGAGAGGGGGTCGATCCGGATCGCCTTGCCCCGTTCGGTTTCGCGGCTGCGGACCTCGCTCTCGAGCTTCCGGCCGAAGGTCTGGATCGCGCCCGGCTCGCCCACGGCGGCCGCGGCCGCGGCGTCGAACGCGAACAGTTTCTCGAGGCTCTCGCTTCTGACCGCGCTCCCGCTCGTCGCGCGTTTGTCGGCCGCAAGCGCGACGCCGTCCGCCAGTCGAACCCCGACGATGGTTCCCATACCGGGGCGAAGGCGGCCCGTTACAAGAACGTTGGTCTCCGAATGACTCAATCCTTATAACCTCCCACGCGCGAGGGGGAGGCATGTACCGACCACGAGGTGGGCGTCGGTGAGCGACGCCCGCGCGCACACCGTCCGGCTCGAGCTCTCCGACGAGCCCGGCGAGCTGCTGAACGCACTGCGCCCGATCGCCGAGAACGGCGGCAACCTGCTGTCGATCTACCACGAGCGGGGCAACCTCACCCCGCGCGGGCGGATCCCCGTCGAGGTCGACCTGGAGTGTGCCCCCGAGCGCTTCCCGGGCATCGTCGAGGCCCTCAGGAACGCCGGCATCAACGTCATCCAGGCCGGCGAGGAGCGCTACGCCGAGGAGGTCTCGGTGATCCTCGTCGGTCCGCTCATCGAGACGGACCTCTCCGATACGCTGCGCTGGTTCGAGGAGTGTGCGAACGTCTCCGTGCTCGACCTCTCGCTTTCGGCCCCCGAGGACGATCGCCCGAGCGCCCGGCTCCGGCTGGCCGCCGAGGCCGGCGGCGTCTCCGACGCCCTCGCGCGGGTCCGCGAGCTCGCCGACGAGAAGGGGCTGCTCGCCATCGAACCCCAGCTCGACCGCGGGGTGGAGGCATGAGGCTCGCCGTCGTCGGTGCGGGCGCGGTCGGCCGCTCGGTGATCGAGCTCGCCGGGGAGTACGGCCACTCGGTCACGGCGGTCGCCGACTCGCGGAGCGCGGCGATCGCCCCGGACGGGCTGGATCCCGAAACGGTCCTCGCCGACAAGGACGGGGAGGGCCGGGTCGGGTCGTCGGCTCCCGAGGAGGCACTCGACGCGGAGTACGACGCCCTGATCGAGGCGACGCCCACGACGCTCGGCGACGCCGAGCCCGGCTTCTCGCACGCCGTCGGGGCGCTCGAACGCGATCGCCACGTCGTGCTCGCGAACAAGGGACCGGTCGCCGAGCGCTACGGCGAGCTGCGTGCCGCCGAGCGCGAGAGCCGGGGCGAGATCCGCTTCGAGGCGACCGTCGGGGGAGCGATCCCCGCGCTCTCGACGATCGAGGACTTCGGCCCCGACCACATCACCGCCGCACGGGGCGTGTTGAACGGCACCGCGAACTTCATCCTCACCCGGATGGCCGCCGAGGGGCTGGACTACGAGCACGTGCTCGCGGAGGCCCAGGACCTCGGCGTCGCGGAGGCCGACCCCTCCTTCGACGTTGAGGGGACCGACGCCGCCCTCAAGTGTGTGATCATGGCGAACGTGCTCTCGGAGGGCGAGCGGGAATTCAGCCTCGCCGACGCCGAGGTCGAGGGGATCGAGGGCGTGCCGGGAAGCGCGCTCGAACTGGCCGGCGAGGACGGCCGGACCGTCCGGCTGATCGGCGAGGCGACCCCTGAAGGAGTGCGGGTCGGCCCGCGGCTCGTGCCCGGGAACGGCACCCTCGCGGTCTCAGGTACGAGAAACATCGTCCAGTTCGAGACGACCAATGCGGGCCGGCTGAACGTCAGCGGGCGCGGGGCGGGCGGGCCCGAGACGGCGACGGCGGTGCTGTCTGACGTCGGCCGGCTGGGCTGATCGCGCGGCTCACAGCAGTCCGTCGATTGCGGGGCGGAGGAGGCTCTCGATCCACGCCGAGGAGAGCCCGATCGCGAAGGCGCTGGCGGCCGCGATCGCGACGAGTAGCAGCGTCCAGCGGGTGACCGTCCCGCCCCCGACGCGCTCGGCCCCCGGGTCCGGATCGTGGAAGTAGAGCCGGTCGATAAAGGGGACGACGTAGCCCAGCGAGAACAGCGTGCTCACGAGGACGACCCCGGCGACGGGCCACAGCCCCGCCTCGACCGCGCCCAGCGCGATGTACCACTTGCCGACGAAGCCGACCGTCGGCGGCAGGCCGATCATCGCGATCCCGAGCGCGACGAACGACGCGCCGACGACCGGCATCCGTTTCGCGAGCCCCGCGTACTCCTCGAGGGACTTCGCGCCGAAGCGAACGAAGAGGATCCCGGCGACGACACAGAGCGCACCCTTGACCAGCCCGTGGCCCACGAGCTGGAAGATCGCGCCGAAGACCGCCGTCTCGTTGGCGATGGCCAGACCCGCGACCACGAGCCCGAACTGCGAGATCGTCGAGTACGCGAGCATGAGCTTGATCTCGGTCTGGGCCAGCGCGAAGAGGCTGCCGATCAGCACGGTCGCGACGCCGAACCCGATCAGCCCGACGACGACGACGCGGTTGGCCGCGAGGAACTCGGCGGTGAAGACGGTGTAGACGACGCGGACGAACGCGTAGACGCCCGCGGCGGGCACCACCCCGGAAAGCAGCGCGCTCACCGCGTCGGGAGCGACCGCGTGGGCCTCGGCGAGCCAGGTGTGAAACGGCACCATCGAGACGACCACCGCGAGCCCACCCGCGCTCGCGACGAACGCCGCCACGACCAGCGGGTCGGAGTGGCCGATCGCCGCGACCCCCTCGGCGACCGTCTCCATGTAGACCGAGCCGGTCGCCCGGGCGAGCAGGGCGGCGCCGAGCAGGTAGACCCCGCTTCCGACCGAGCCGACGACCAACAGTTTTCGAGCGGCGTAGTCGGCCCGCTGGGAGTCGGCGCTGGTGACGAGGCGAGCCGACGCGGCGATCATCACCTGGACGCCGAGAAAGGTCGTCAGCAGGTCGCCCGCGAGCGTGATCGCGAGGACGCTCGCGACGAACAGGAGATACCCCCCATAGAAGCGGTTGCCCCGCGGGCCCGCGTGGCGCGTGTACGCGAGCGCGCCGAGCGCGAGCACGACGTCGAGCAGCGCGATGATCGCCGAGAAGGCGTCCGCCCGGACCCCGATCTCGACGAACCCCTCGCCGCCCAGCGTCGCGCGGACCGGGCCGCCCGCGGCGATCAGGACCGCGAGCCACGCCGTCAGCAGCGTCGTCGCCCCGAGCGCGAGCACGGCGATCGGCCAGCCGGTGCGCTCGACCCGTCGGCCGGCGAGGACCGAACAGAGCGCGCCGAGGAGGGGAGCGGCGATCACCGCGCCCGCGAGCCACGTCGCGTCGGTCATTCCGTGGGGCCGCGCCACGGATCTCCGGTCGACGGGCGCCCCTCTCTCATTGCCCGTACGTGGGTCGATCGACACATGAGGGTTTCTCTACACGGCCAGGGCGACCAGCAGCGAGGCCGCGAGCACCGCCAGGACGAGGGCGACGCTCGGCCCGATCGCGAGCGTCGCGCTGAGCTCGCCGTCCTCGCCGCGCAGCCATACGGGTAGGACCGTCCTGATCGGGGCCTCGGCCCCCCGCGTCAGCCCCTCCACGCGGGCGGCGACCACGGCAGCGAGCCGGTCCGCTCGCTCGAAGCCCCACGCGAGCGCGCCCGAGACGGCCCGCGTCCCGTAGAGCGCGAGCGGATCGTGGAGCGCGTCGACGTCGGTCCCGCCCTCGAGGCGCTTCAGGAGGGGCTTCGAGACGAGGAAGGCGACCGCTCCGACCGCCCCCAGCGCGAGCTTCTCGAGGACGGTCCCCGTCGCGTAGGGATCGACGGACCACGTTCCCGCGGCGGGCAGCAGGGCGAACAGGAGGTCGTAGCGGAGCCCGAACAGGAGACAGCACCCGGCCAACGGGAGGGTGAGGGCGGCGTACGCGCGCCCGGACGCGACGCCCTCGGGGATCCCGCGGTCGGGCGGCTCCCCGTCGAGGAAGGCGTAGTAGCCGAACTTGGCGAAGGAAGCGGCCGTCCCGACCGAGCCGGCGAGCAACAGCCAGTACAGCGGCCGAGCCCCGGCGTCGTCGGCGGCCGCGAACACCAGCTCCTTGCTGACGAAGCCGTTGGTCCCCGGCATCCCCGCGATCGAGAGGGCGGCCACGGTGAACGCGGCCAGCACGACCGGCATCGTCGCGCCGAGCGCGCCGAAGTGGTCGAGGCGTTCCTCCTTCAGCCGGAGGAGGACGATCCCGGCGAGCATGAACAGCAGCCCCTTGTAGAGGACGTTGTTGAACAGGTGCGCGAACCCGCCGGCGACTCCCAGCGCGCCCCCGATCCCGACGCCCGCGAGCATGTAGCCGACCTGGGCCTGGATGTGGTAGGCCAGCAGCCGGCGCATGTCCGATTGGGCGAGCGCGTAGCCCGCGCCGTAGACCGCCATCGCCCCGCCCGCGTACGCCAGCAGGAGGTTCCCGTCGGGAAAGGCTCGGTGGGCGGTGTAGACCGCGACCTTCGTCGTGTAGGCACAGAGGAAGACCGACGAAGCGACGTGCGGGCGGGCGTAGGAGTCGGGCAGCCAGGCGTGGACGCCGATCACGGCGGCGTTGACCGCGATCCCGATCCCGACGCCGGCCGCCGCGAGCCCCGGGGCGATCCCGTCGCCGAACCACAGCGCGTCCGGGGCGGGTCCGACCGAGGAAGTATGGATGGCGAGCCCGACCAACAGCGCGGTGCCGCCGATCGCGTGGGCGAGCGCGTAACGGTAGCCAGCCCGAACGGCCGGCCCCCGATCGAGCCAGAGCAGCAGCGTCGCGCTCACGGCGAGCAGCTCCCAGCCGACGATCAACGAAAGCCAGTCGCCGACCGTCACCGTCCACAGCGCCGCGGCGGCGTAGACGAGCGCGCAGGTCAACCGTATTCGCCCCATCCCCGAGAGGTGGGCGTAGCCGACCGCGGCGAGCCCGAATCCGCCGAAGACCAGCGTGACGAGCCGGGTCACGGCATCGACGCGGACGACCCGGAGTTCGAAGCCGAGGAACGTGGTCGTAGGGCCGACCCCCGCGGGGACCGCGAGCGCCCAGGCGACGACCAGCGCGAGCGAACCCCCTGCGACCGCCGAGCCGACCCGTCGGGAGAGCAGCGGGACGAGCGCCGCGGCCGCGAGGACGAGGAGCGCCGGCGGGAGCTGCAGCAGCCCGTTCACGGGACGCTCACCCCGAAGGCCCCCTCGGCGACGAGCCGGGCGGCATCGAGCACGAACAGGTGGTCGGGGGCGATCCCGAGCGCGACGACGAGCCCGGCGGTCGCGAGCACCGGCCAGAGCATCGCGGGGGCGGCCTCGGAGCCCGGCCGACCCGATCCTCCGTCGGCCCTGACCTCCCCGCCCCCGTTCTCGCTGCCGCCGAGCGGCCCCGTCGTGACGGGTTTGAGGTCCGCGCTTCCGGGCGTCTCGAAGAACGCCGTGTAGACGACCGGCCAGAGATAGGCGACGGTGAGCACGCTCGACCCGAACAGAACGGCGAGGGCGGCGGGGTTTGCCTCGGCGCTCCCGACCAGCAGGTACCACTTGCTCGCGAAGCCCGCGAACGGCGGAATGCCGGCGAGGCTGAGGCTACCGACGGCGAAGGCGCCCATCGTCAGCGGCAGGCGCCGGCCGACGCCGGCACAGTCGCTGACGCGTTTGACCCCGCACTCGGTCGCGAGGACGCCGGCACAGAGAAAGAGCGTGAGCTTCCCGACGGCGTGGGCGGGCAGGTGGACCAGCGCGCCGACGACGCTCGCCGGGGCCAGCAGCGCGAGCCCGAGGACGATGTAGGAGAGCTGGGCGACCGTCGAGTACGCGAGGCGGCGTTTCAGCTCGTCCTGGCGGAGCGCGAGCAGGCTCGCGACCAGAACGGTCACGCCCGCGACGGCCGCGAGCGCGGCGGCCCCGCCGAGGGCGGTCGAGAGCTCGGGCCCGAAGACGTCGAGGATCACTCGAGCAATGCCGAAGACGCCCGACTTGACGACGGCGACCGCGTGGAGGATCCCCGAGACGGGGGTGGGCGCGACCATGGCGCTCGGGAGCCACGAGTGAAGCGGGACGAGCGCGGCCTTCACGCCGAAGCCGGCAACGAGTAGGCCGAAGGCGAGGCGGGCGGGCCACGGGTCGGCCGAGGCGGCCTCGGCGAGGGCGTCGACGCCGCCGGCCGCGAAGTCGACGGTGCCGGCCATCGAGAAGACCAGCACGGTGCCCGCGAGGATCGGGACGCCGCCGCCGAGCACGTAGGCGAGATACTTGTAGCCGACGTGTCGGGCCCTCTCCGACTCCTCGTGGACCACCAGCGGGTAGGTCCCGACGGTCATCAGCTCGTAGCAGACGAACAGCACGAGCAGGTTTGGGGCGAAGGCGACGCCCATCGCCGCGCCGAGACAGATCGACAGGGCGACGAAGTAGCGCGTCCTCCCCGCGGCATCGAGGTAGCCGACGCTGTAGACGACGGTGACGGCGTAGAGCACGCTCGCGGTGGCGGCGAAGAGGAGCCCGAGGGGATCCGCGCGAAAGGCGACCTCGATGCCGGCGACGAGGGTCCCGACCGGGGTAACGTACGTCACTCCGACGAGGGCGCCGGGGAGCATGCTGCAGACGGTGCCGGCCATCGCGAACGCCGAGCCGACCGCGGCGCCGTCGCGCAGTCGCGGTCTGTCCGCCAACGCGCCGATCAGGACGACCGCGACGGCGGCGAGGCCGACGGCGGCGAGCGGCCTGAATGACATGACCTCCGTCGTCCCCGTGACCGCGCCGCTCATCGCGAGCCCCCCTCGGCGGGCCGTTCGATATCGCCGTCGGTCACTGGTCGTCCGTCGGGTCCGCCGGCGCACAGGTGTTGTGGTTTCGGAGCGTTCCGGACGCCGACCGCGGGCGCCCCGTGCGCGTTCAGCCCGTGGCAGTGGTTGGCAGGAATCGCCCGAGGGCGGCGGTCTCGGGCGGGTAGCGTATCGAAATCGTTTTATGAACAACTGCCGAAACCACCTGTATAGCGCCACCCACGCGCGAGACACATCATGGCTGACCAACCACACCAGAACCTGGCCATCATCGGCCACGTCGACCACGGGAAGAGCACGCTCGTCGGGCGACTGCTGTACGAGACCGGCAGCGTCCCGGAGCACGTCATCGAACAGCACAAGGAGGAGGCCGAGGAGAAGGGCAAGGGCGGCTTCGAGTTCGCCTACGTCATGGACAACCTCGCCGAGGAGCGAGAGCGCGGTGTAACCATCGACATCGCCCACCAGGAGTTCGACACCGACGAGTACAACTTCACCATCGTCGACACGCCCGGCCACCGTGACTTCGTCAAGAACATGATCACCGGGGCCAGCCAGGCCGACCACGCCGTGCTGGTCGTCGCCGCCGACGACGGCGTCGCACCCCAGACCCAGGAGCACGTCTTTCTGGCCCGGACGCTGGGGATTGGCGAGCTGATCATCGCGGTCAACAAGATGGACCTCGTCGACTACAGCCAGAACGACTACGACGAGGTCGTCGAGGAAGTCAAGGACCTCCTCAATCAGGTCCGCTTCGACACCGAGAACGCGAACTTCATCCCGGTATCGGCGTTCGAGGGCGACAACATCTCCGATCGCTCCGAGAACACCGACTGGTACGACGGCAAGACCGTCCTCGAGGCACTGAACACGCTTCCGGAGCCCGAGCCGCCGACGGACGCGCCGCTTCGCCTGCCCATCCAGGACGTCTACACCATCTCGGGCATCGGTACCGTCCCCGTCGGACGCGTCGAGACCGGGATCCTCGAGACGGGCATGAACGTCTCGTTCCAGCCCAGCGACGTCGGCGGCGAGGTCAAGACCGTCGAGATGCACCACGAGGAGGTCCCCCAGGCCCAGCCCGGCGACAACGTCGGATTCAACGTCCGCGGCATCGGCAAGGACGACATCCGCCGCGGCGACGTCTGTGGTCCCGCCGAGGACCCGCCGTCGGTCGCCACCACGTTCCAGGCCCAGATCGTCGTGATGCAGCACCCCTCGGTGATCACCGCGGGCTACACGCCGGTCTTCCACGCCCACACCGCGCAGGTCGCCTGTACGATCGAGTCGATCGATCAGAAGATCGACCCCGCATCAGGCGAGGTCGAGGAGGAGAACCCCGACTTCATCCAGTCGGGCGACGCAGCGGTCGTCACCGTCCGACCGCAGAAGCCCCTCAGCCTCGAGCCGTCCTCGGAGATCCCCGAGCTCGGGAGCTTCGCAGTGCGTGACATGGGCCAGACCATCGCGGCCGGTCGGGTCCTCGAGGTCAACGAGAACTAAACGATGCAACAGGCACGCGTCAGACTCGCCGGCACGAGTCCGAACGACCTCGACGACATCTGCGACGACGTGCGAGAGATCGCGGACAAGACCGGCGTCTCGGTGTCGGGTCCGATCCCGCTGCCGACCAAGACGCTCGAGGTACCGGCACGGAAGTCGCCGGACGGCGAAGGGACCGCGACCTGGGAGCACTGGGAGATGCGTGTCCACAAGCGCCTGATCGACCTCGACGCCGACGAGCGCGCGCTCAGACAGCTCATGCGCATCCAGGTCCCCAACGACGTCTCGATCGAGATCGTCCTCGAGGACTGATCCGAGCGACGACGCCCCGCGGGACCGTTTTCCGTTCTTCCGACCGCGAGCCGCAGCGTTCGATGTAGCGATTTTTGGTCGTCCGTTCCCTGGGTTCGCTATGAGCCGCCGCGGAAACCCGACGATCGAGACGCTGTTCGTCATGGGGATCGTCTTCCTCCTCCAGACGGCGGTGGATATCGTCGGGCTGATGACGTTCCTGTTCGTCCTCGCGCCCCCCGTCGACGTCCGGCCGTGGACGCTCGTGACCAGCGTCTACGCCCATGGCGGGCTGGGCCACCTGCTCTCGAACGCGCTCGCGCTGTTGATCTTCGGCCTGCTGGTCGAGCGCCGCACCAGCCGGGCTCGCTTTCATGCCTTCTTCGTCACGACCGGCATGCTCGCAGGTGTCGCCCAGATCACCCTGGGCGGCCTCGCGGGACCCGCACAGGGCGTGCTCGGGGCCAGCGGCGCGATCTTCGCGCTGATGGGCTACGTGCTCGCGGGCAACGTCGTCTCGGCGACGCTGCTCGATCGGGTCCGATTGAGCCGGCGCATGCAGTTCGTCCTGGCCGTCGTCCTCGCCGCCGTGGTGACGCTCGCAACGGGCGCGCCGGGGGTCGCGCTGATCGCCCACTTCACCGGGCTCGTTCTGGGCCTCGTCGCCGGACGGGCGGGGCTGCTCGACGTCCGAAACGGAAGTCACAAATAACCCGAGCCGGTAGNGCCTCGTCGCCGGACGGGCGGGGCTGCTCGACGTCCGAAACGGAAGTCACAAATAACCCGAGCCGGTAGGAACGGATGCGGGCTCGTAGATCAGTGGTAGATCGCTTCCTTCGCAAGGAAGAGGCCCTGGGTTCAAATCCCAGCGAGTCCACTTCCCTTCGTCTCGCTTCGCTCGACTCCGGTCAGTGGACTCGCTAAGTCCCCCTCGCTCACTTCGTTCGCTCGCGGGACTCCCAGCGAGTCCACGAATCGCGGTGTTATCAGTTCAGTCGAGCCACCGGATCTCGGTCCGGCCGTCGTGGCCGTGGACTCGGATCGCGTCCTCGATCCCGCCGGGGTAGGAGGCGTGGCCGTTCATCCGCGCGTCGACGTCGTTGCCGTCGTCGTTGAGCCACTGCAGCTCCACGTAGCCGTTTGGGAACTCGACCCCGACCGCGACGACGCCCGTCCCCGAGACCCCCGACTCGTCCTCCTTCCTGACGAGGTCGAACCGCCGCACGTCGGTCGCGTCGGTCATC
The DNA here is from genome assembly GCF_037996645.1 of Halalkalicoccus tibetensis. NCBI lineage: Archaea > Methanobacteriati > Methanobacteriota > Halobacteria > Halobacteriales > Halalkalicoccaceae > Halalkalicoccus > Halalkalicoccus tibetensis. The sequence continues at coordinate 556,118 of NZ_JBBMXV010000002.1, read as the reverse complement.
CTTCCCCCGTTTTTCGTGTGGGATTCCCTAACTCTGTCGCTCCCTCGGGAACCCTACCGCTCGAACTCCGCCGTTACCCTGATATCGCGCGAGGAGCGGCCCACCTCGACGGTGTAGGTCCCGGGGTCGGTCGTCCACCCCTCCTCGGGGTCGTACCGGGCGAACGCCCGCTCGTCGAGCTCCACCTCGACCCGCTGGGACTCCCCCGAGTCGACCTCGACGGACTCGAACCCGGCGAGCTCCCGGACGGGCCGCTCGACCCCCTCGGGTGCGGCCGGGGGCCGGACGTACGCCTGGACCACCTCGCGGCCCGCCCGCTCCGAGGCGTTCTCGACCTCGACCCCGACGGTCGAGCCGTCGGTCTCCACCTCGCCGTAGCGGAACTCGGCGTAGGACTTGCCGTGGCCGAAGGGGTAGGCGGGCTCGGTGTCGGTCGCGTCGAAGGCCCGATAGCCGACGAAGACCCCCTCGTCGTAGCGCGCCTCGTCGTCAATTCCCGGATACCGCTCCTCGTCGGCGGTCGGGTACTCCTCCTCGGCGCCGAAGCTGACCGGGAGCCGGCCCGAGGGGTCCCGATCGCCGTAGAGCACCGACGCGATCGAGCTTCCGTCGGCCTGGCCGGGGTACCACGCCTCTAGGACCGCCGCGACCTCCTCGCGCCAGGGCAGCTCGACGGGTCCACCCGAGTTGACGACGACCACCGTGCGGTCGTTGGCGTCGGCGACGGCCTCGACGAGCTCGTCCTGCTCGCCCGGCAGGCGGAGGCTCTCGCGGTCCCGCCCCTCGGTCGTGGCGTCGCGGACGAACACCACCGCGACGTCGGCCGCCTCCGCGGCCGCGACCGCGTCGGACAGCGAGGGTTCCGGGCGCTCCTCGTCCGCGTCGTCCGCCTCGCCCCCGTCGCCGTGGCCGCCATCGACGAAGGGCAGGAGGTCGAACAGTGAGAGGTCCTCGATTGCGTCGATTCCCCGCTCGACGGTCACCGACCCCTCGGCTCGGTTCTCGATCCCGTCCCGGGGAGCGACCGAGCGGAACGGCGTCGTCTCCGAGGAGCCCCCGCCGCCGAGCTTCGGCTCGCCGACGTTGGGGCCGATCACGGCGACCGTGGCGTCCTCGTCGAGCGGGAGGAGAGCGTCGTTCTCCAGCAGGACCGTCCCGCGGGCGGCGACACGCTCGGCGAGCGCGCGGTGCTCGGGCGTGTCGAGCGCCCCGTCGTCGCGCTCGCCGTCGAGCGCTCCCGTTCGAGCCATCGCGCCGAGGACACGTCTCACCATGTCGTCGAGGCGCTCCTCGGGGACCTCGCCGCTCCCGATGGCCTCGGCGAGCGGCTCGCCGAACAGCCCGGCCTTCGTCCCGTCGGGGATCCCGTCGATCGAGCCCATGTCGACCTCCTCGCCCTCCGGGGCCGCTACTGGAACGCCGGGCATTTCCAGGTCGAGTCCGGCGTTCGCCGCGCCGACGGTGCTCTCGATCCCGTACCAGTCTGAGACGACGTAGCCGTCGAACCCCCATTCGCCCTTGAGGACGTCGGTCAGCAGCCGCCGGTGGTCGCTCATGTGCGTGCCGTTCACCCGGTTGTAGGCGGTCATCACCGAACCGGCCCCGGCCCCGACGGCCGCGCGAAAGGCCGGCAGGTAGAGCTCGCGAAGCGCCCGTTCGCCGACCTCGGCGCTGACCTCCGTGCGACCGGTCTCCTGGTTGTTCGCGACGTAGTGTTTCGCCGTCGCGACCACGCTTTCGCCCTCGATCCCGGCGACGAGTTCCCCCGCGAAGCGCGCGGCGTGGTGGGGGTCCTCCGAGAGGTACTCGAAGTTCCGGCCACAGTTCGGCACCCGCAGCAGGTTCATGCCGGGCGCGAGCAGCGCGTCCTGCCCGTGGGCCTTCGCCTCGCGGGCCATCGCGGCCCCCTGCTCGCGTGCGAGATCGGGATCGAACGTCGCCGCGAGCGAGAGCGAAGCCGGGAACGCCGTCGAGCGTTTCCCTTCGGCACGCACCCCGAGCGGGCCGTCGACGAGCCTGAACGAGGGAATGTCGAGGCGCTCGACGTCCGGGACGTAGCCCGTCGCCGTTCCGTCGGGGTCTTCGGCCCCTCGAACGAGCCGTAGCTTCTCCTCGAGCGTCAGTTCGTCCACCAGTTGATCGACGCGGTCCATATGTCGGTCCGTTGTGCGACTCGACTGTTAGGTGTTGAGATCCCGGCACCTCGAACCGCGTTCGCTCGGCCGACCTCGCGACCCGTCGACCGCCGCCGCCGACCCGCTACGCCGTATCGTACTCGCCCAGTACCGACTTCAGGGCGGAGGAGAGCTCCTCGAACCGGTCGATGTCCATCGAGTCGGTCGTCACCCAGACGCCGTGTTCGCCCTCGATGACGCGGGTGAGAAAGCCGTACTCGAACATCCGGATCGTCGCGCCGTACTCGCCCAGCTGGGTGTCGCGGTAGGCCGACTGGGAGCGAAAGCCCATCCGCTCGTGGTCGGCGAAGCCGACGAGGTCGGCCGTCCGCTCGAGGTCGCTTCGCAGATACACCTGCTCGACCTCCTCCTCCGTGAAGTAGGTGACGCTGCGCAGCTCGTCGCCCACCGTGGTTCGACACACGCTGATCAGCTCGTCGACCTGCTCGGGGTCGATGGCCCTTTCGTCCATACTACCACCCCGACCGCGAACCGCAATAGTATGACGGTGTGGAATGATGACGTTTCACTTACTACCGTCCGTCTTCCACGATCGTCCCCCAAATTACGGGGCGGATCATGACGACTTCATTATATTCCGATCGATGATCAACGAAGTGTCAACGTTCCATAGGACTTTTACCGTTCGGGCGTATATTAACTCGTGTATGAGTAAAGCAGAGAACTACCGATTGCTCGCACAGGACGCGAAGAAATGGGCCACGAAGAAGGTCAACGGCAGCGAGCGGCATTACTGAGCCAGCGCGCTTCCATTCGACTCTGTCAGTCGTTCGCTTCGACCCCCGAACGGACGGGCCATGAGATCCTCCCTGCCGACAGGACCGATCGGCAGAGAGGCCCCATCTTCCTGGTTTTCGACTCCGTCTCGTCACCCATGGCGATAAGCTCGCCCCCCGACTCGCTACCGATCGAGTCCTGTTCGGATTCGACGACAGCGCGAAACGGCGTTTCGTTGGCAATCGACTCGCTACTCTTCGTCGACGACAACGAGAGACTCGCTAACGCTCGTCTCTCTGGCCGTCGAGTCCTACTCGGACTCGACGACTTCGATCCCGCGGTTGTTCACCGCGCTGGGATCGAGTCCGACCTCCTCTAAGAACTTCTTGTACTCGCGCTCGCACTGTTCGCCGGCCTTCTGGCGCTCGGAGGCCCGGTCACAGAGCGCGACGAGGTCCTCGGGAACGTCGTTCGTGTGGACGATCCAGTGGTTGATCAGGTCGCTCAGTCGGCGGATCGGGCTGGTGAAATGCCCATAGATCTCGAAGTTGAGCGCGTGGTGCCCGCCGAAGGGGTCGTTCATGTACTGGGCGCGGGGCATCACCTTCATCACCGCCCACTGGATCTTCCCCAGCTGTCTGCCGGGCGCCTCCTCGAGGGTGGCGTTGACGGCCATCCGGGGGTCGTCCCAGGCCTCGCCCGGGATCGAGACGCCGTCGAGCTCCTGGATCTCCTGGAGCGCCTTGTCCCACTCGTCGGGGCTGGGCTGGGGGTGAACGCGGTACATGGCCTCGACCCCGCGGCCCCACATCAGCTCGTGGGTGACTGCTTTGTTCGCCTTCAGCATGCACTCCTCGATGATCGTGTGGGCGCGATCGCGCGCCGGGTTGAGCACCAGAGAACCGTCCTCCTTTCGCTGCTCGTGCATTCGGTCGGCCACCTCGTGGACCAGCACGCACTCCTCGTGAAGCGGCGCGTCGGGTTCCTCGAGGCGCTGTTCGGCCTGCGCGTAGGTCAGGCGTTCGTCCGACTCGATCACCGACTTGTAGATTTCGATCTCCTCGTAGCCCAGGGTCTCCTTGTCGAGGTGCATCTCCACCGTATGTGCGAGCCGGTCCTCGTTGGGGACCAGCGAGCAGACCGTCTCGGCGAGGATCGGCGGCAGCATGTGGACGGTGTAGGCGGGGAGATAGACGGTGTTGGCCCGCTCGACGGCCGAGGACCACATCGAGGTCTCGGGGGTGACGTAGTGGGTGACGTCCGCGATGTGGACCCAGAGCACGTACTCCTCCTCGCGCTCCTCGATGGAGATCGCGTCGTCGAAGTCCTGGGCGTCGATCGGGTCGGTCGTCCAGGTCGTCATCTCCCGGAGGTCGCGGCGCTCGTCGACCTCCTCCTGGATCTCCGTCTGGATGTCCTCGGTGCGGGCTTCCGCCTCCTCGATCACCTCGGGCGGGAACTCGTCGGGGATCTCGAACTTCTCGAAGAGCTCCTCGCGTTTGTTCTCGAGGTGGCGGGCCATCTCCTCGTCGATCTCGACGGGGCCCTGGCCCTCGACGGTGCCGGCCTCGGACTGGGCGTCGCTCATAGCGCGGCCTCCTGCGTGTTCATGCCTTCGCCTACGAACGAAAGGAAAGTATAGGTGTCGCCTACCGCTCGCGCTCGCGTTCCGACACCGAGCCGTAACGCTCCTCGACGAGCGCGCAGTACCACGAGAGGAACTCCGCCTGGGGGTGGCTGCCGGCGTTGATCTCGACGAGCAGCCCCTCGAGCTCCTCGCGGGGCTGGTGACAGAGGTCGCGATAACAGCCCTTACAGAGGTGTTCGAACTCCTTGCCGTCGCGATCCCAGCGATCGCCGTACTTGTCGTATTCGCGCGCCTCGGACCTGCCGACGGAGCTTCCACAGGCGATGCAGGTGACCGTCCGCTGGCCCTGATTGTGGGGGCCCCACATACCGACACAGAGGGAAGGGGGCCACTTAGCACTTTTCGCGCCGTTCCGAGACGTTCGCCGCCGGGGTTTAGTGTGCGAGGCGCCTCCCTCCGGCCATGGCATCGACCGAGGAGTTCGAGGCGCTGCGCGAGCGGGCGATCGAGGGGCTGGAGGACGACGACGTCGTCTCGCTATACGTCGGGCTCGTCCACGAGGAGGGGCGGGACGCCTACTACTTCGCGAACGACGTCGACGACGAGGAGCTCCAGGAGATGGCCGCAAGACAGCTGGGCATGCTCACCCGGGTGCTCGCGACCAAGTCCGACCTGAGCCTCGAGGAGGTAACGGACCTCGCACTGGAACAGGCCGACGAGATGGGGCTCCAGCCGTAGGGCGGAACGGATCGTTTATTGACGAGCCCCGAGAGAACCCCCGTATGGAGATCTCATCCCGCCACCACCTGCGCAGCGACGAGGTACGAACGCTCGAGGAGCGCGTCGAGGACGCGCTCGGCGTCTCGCTCGACGGCGACGCCTACGAGCTCGTCGAGCTCGCCGACAGCCCGTTCGACCTCGTGCTCGTCGACGGCGATCCCGACGCGCTGTACTACGAGGACGAGCCCTTCGTCACCGTCCGCGGGGCCAACGCCTACGAGCCCGCACGCGGGATCGTCACCGTCGACGCCGGTGCGGTCTCGTTCGTCTCCGACGGCGCCGACGTGATGCGCCCCGGCATCGTCGGGGCCGACGACTCGATCGCCGAGGGCGACCTCGTGGCGATCGCAGAGGAGTCCCACGGGAAGGTGCTCGCGATCGGCCGGGCGATGACCGCGGGCGACGAGATGGTCGGCGACTCGGGGAAGGTCGTCGAGTCGATCCACCACGTCGGCGACGACCTCTACACCTTCAGCGTCTAGAGCGACTCGACGAACCGGTAGCCGTCCCGTTCCATCCCCTGTTCCTCGTAGAACTCGTGGGCCCGCTCGCGGTCGATCGCCGAGCACAGCACGAGCGACTCGTAGCCCTCCTCGCGCGCGCGATCTTCGAGGCGCTTGATCAGCTCCCGACCGAACCCCTCCGAGCGCCGGTCGGTGGCGACGACGGCGTCCCGGATCCGGACGTGTTTGCCGTACCAGACGTCGAGGTCGGGGTAGACCCCGACGGCCGCGATCGGCTCGCCGTCCTCGCGGAGCGCGAACAGCTGGTACTCCCGGTCGCGCAGCCGCCGGCGGTAGTCGAGGAACTCCTCGCGGCCCATCTCGGGCCAGAAGGGTTCCATCACGGGCCAGGCGGCGAGCCAGTCGTCCTCGGTCTCGAGCTCCACGAACTCCACCGATCGGTCCTCCTCAGTCCGTCCGTCGGCGCGTGTTTCAGTCGTCATAGGGGTCGTAGGTCGCACAGAACGAAAACCCCCTCGCTCGTCTGACGCAAGAACTATACGCGCCCGGGCGGACCCTCGGCTATGGGGTTTATGGACAAGCTGCTGGGCGAACAGGGCACCCAGCGCCGGAGCCGAGGACGGAGCGTCGAGGACTACGCCGAGGTCGACGTCGGCGACCTCGCGGCGGCCCCCGACGAGGCGGGCACGCAGGTACACATCGCCGAGATCGACGGCCAGCGCGATCTCATCGCGATCAAGGACGCCATCTACGACGGCGACGTCGTCGTCGCCGATATCGTTCGTCTGCGGACGACCGACAGCACGGTCGAGCACGTCATCGACGAGCTCCGACAGGTCGCCGACGAGGTCAACGGCGACATCGTCCAGAAGGGCGACGACCAGATCATCGTCACGCCGACGGGCGTCTCGGTCAACCGCAGCAAGCTCGGGCGCTGATCAGCCCCGCCCGCCCTCCGAGCGGTCGATTCCCATGATGCTCTCGGGCTGATCGACGCCGAGGCTCTCGCCGCTCTCGGGCGCGCGGACCGTTATCTCCTCTATCTCGGGCCACTGCAGCAGCTCGGCCTCGATGTTGCCGGTGGTGATCTCGCTGACCTCACAGCCCCGACAGCCCCCGCCCAGCTCGATGATCACCTCGCCGCCGGGCTCGGCCTTCCGGACGGCGCTGGTCCCCCCGTGCATCTGGATGATCGGCATCTGTTTTACGAGCCACGTCTCGACCCGGGACTCGAGGTCCTCGGCGTCGTCGGGCTCGCCGGTGTCGGTGCTCATTGCCGGACCTAGGCCGCCAGGACTCGAAAGGGTTTGGGTCCCACCCGCCACCGTCCCCGTCGGGGGAGCTCCGGCCGCATCCGGGCGTGATCGCCGGTTCCGCCGATCGAAGCCCTGGTGCAGGACCTCAGCTTCGCATTCGGCCCCGGTCACCGGTGCCGCCGGTCATCGCGCTCGCGATCGCCCCGTGGAGCACGACGTCGTCGCCGAGCGTCGTCAGCTCGATCTGCGGGATGTTGACGAAGACCATCTCATCGAGCTGCTCGCGGATGGGGTCGAGCGTGAGTTCGGGGTTGTTGATCGCGACCGCGCCCCCGACGTAGACCACCAGCGGCGCGTAGGCGTGGACGAGGTTCGCGACGCCCATCGCGTTCCAGTGGCCGAGCTGCGTGATCACGTGGCGCGCGAACTCGTCGTTCTCGGCGTTCTCGAAGACGTCCACGGCCGAGAAGTCGGGGTCGGCGATCGGGAGGGCGGTGTCGATCTCCCGGGCGTCCTCGTAGAGCAGGCGGGCGTACTCGGGGATGTTGTTGCCCGAACAGTACGCCTCCCAGTGGCCGTCGTGGCCACAGCCACAGGTCCGGCGTCCCTCGGGGTCGATCGTCATGTGGCCGACCTCGCCGGCGTTGCCGTCCCAGCCCGAGAGGACGTTGCCGTCGACGCAGACCCCGGCGCCGATCCCCGAGGAGATGGTGAGATACACCATGTCGTCGGGGTTGCGCTCGGCGTGGAAGCGCTCGCCGATGACGCCCGCGATGGTGTCGTTGTGGAGGTAGACCCGCTCGGAGCCGATCAGCTCCTCGACGGGGCCGGTCAGCGGGACCGTCTCGACGGTATCGGGGAGGTTCGCGGGGCTCTCGATCGTCCCGGCCGCCAGATCGAACGGGCCGAAGCTGCCGATCCCGGCCGCCTCGACCGCCCGGGGGTCGACATCGGCCGATCCGCAGGCTTCCCGGAGGGTGCGAAGGACGGCCTCGGTCACGTCGATCCCCGTCGGACCCTGTGGGGTCTCACGCCGGGCGACCGCCAGTATCTCTGCCTGCTCGTCGGCGACCGCCGCCCGGATGTTCGTCGCCCCGAGGTCGACGCCGGCGTAGTGCGCCATTACTTCCGAAACGACCCGCGCGCCACTTAACTGCATAGATTCGACGAACTGATGGTGGATACGCTATCCATGCACAGTCCGGGTCGTGTTTTATCCCCCTCGGCGCCCTCGTTCGGGGTATGGCAACCGACGACCGGACCCGACCGACCGAGGACGACGAGGGGAAGAACGTGGTCGACTCGACCGGCGAGCGGATCGGCATCGTCAGCGCCGTCGAGGGGGGGACGATCCACGTCGAGAGCGACCCCGGGCTCACCGACAGCCTCAAGGCGACGCTGGGCTGGGGGGACACCGAGGACACCCAGACCATCGAGGGCTCGCACGTCGCGGAGATCACCGACGACACGATCCATCTGGCGGCCGACGACCCCGCCGCGACCGCCGTCGACACCGAGGACGTCTCGGAGGGCGACGCCGCCGCGGGCTCGACGATCGCGGGCGATACGGGCACCGGGACGGGCCACGAGGAGAACGCCACGACCGACCGCGACGACCTCCCGCCGGAGGAGCGAGACGACGACCCCGTCGACGGCGACATCTCGGGCGACGAGACCGCCGCCGAGATGGACGACGCGGGCGACGTCACCGACGAGCGGACGATCGACGAGGGCGGCGCGGGCGCCATGGGCGACGAAGGGGTCTCCGAGCGAAGCGAGGACGACGCCGCCGATGAGATGGGCGTCCCCGCCGGCGACGACCCCGACCCCGACGACGTCGGCGGGATGGAGGGTCGCGACGCCAACGAGCGCCCGCCGGCTACCGAGGACACCCCCGGACGTGGCGACGTCCAGGACGCCCAGACCGACGCCCCTCGCGGCGAGGAGGACGTCCAGGACCCGGTCCCCGAGGAGCCACGCGATGCGGAGGACGTCCGGGAGACGGCCGGGGAGCTGGACCCCGAGTCGGAGGCCGACCCCGAGGACCAGCCCTCGACGGGCGAGGCCGCGACCCGCGGGGCCGAGGAGGACGCCGACCTCGGGCGTGACGACGAGGACGAGGACGACCTGCTCTGAGGGTCAGTCCCGGACGAACGTGACGGGACAGGGCGAGGAGAGCATCACTTCCTGTGCGGTGCTGCCGAAGACGGCCTTGCCGGTCGGGCTGCGCCGCCGGCCGCCGACGATCACGCGGTCGGCGTCGACCTCCTTTGCGAGCTCGACGATCGTCTCGCCACGATCGCCGATCGAGCCGCTGATCTCGTAGTCGACGTCCGCGGCGTCGAGCGACTGGGCGATGGTTCGAGTCGTCACGTGTCGCGAGGCGACGTCGCTCGGGTCGGGGCTGTCGCTCGCGTCGAAGTCGAGCCGGTCGACCACCTGGTCGAACTCCCGGTCGGTGAAGACGTGCGAGAGGATCACGGTCGCGCCCGTCGGCTCCGCGACGTCGATCACGGTCTCGGCCAGGCGCTTGGCCCGGTCTTCGTCCTCCTGTCCGATCGCCAGTAGGATGGTTTCGATCGCCATATCGCCCCGTACACGCCCCGCAGTTATAAACATGGGTCGACATCGACAAGGGCTATGCGGCCGGGGGCCAAGCGGGGCCATGATCGAGCCCGACCTGGAGGGGCGGACCGTTCTCGTGACCGGCAGCGCGATCGGCCTCGGGCGCGCGTTGACCCTCGCCTGCGCCGAGCGGGGAGCGGACGTCGCCGTCCACTACAACACCAGCGAGGGCGCCGCCCGAGAGGTCCGCGAACACGCCCGCGAGGCGGGCGCGGAGGCGACGACGGTCCGGGCCGACGTCACCGACCCCGGGGCCGTCGACCGGCTCTTCGGGACCGTCGAGGACGCGCTCGGCCCGGTCGACGTGCTCGTGAACAACGTCGGCGCGTTCGCCCCCCAGCACTGGGAGGAGATGGAGTTCGGGACCTGGCAGCGAGTCATGGAGACCAACGTCAACGCCACCTACCTCTGCTCGAAGCGCGCGCTGCCGGGGATGCGCGAGCGGGGCTGGGGCCGGATCGTCAACGTCGGCTACGCCTCCGCCGAGAAGGGACTGACCAACCCCAAGAACGCCCCCTACTTCATGGCGAAGACGAGCGTGCTGCAGTTCACCCGGATGCTCGCCGCCGACACCGAGTCCGATGGAATCACCGTCAACGCCGTCTCCCCCTACGTGATCGAGAACTCCGACGAGTTCCCCGACGAACTCCCTCGCGACCGTCCGGCGAGCTTCGAGGACGTCGTCCAGGCGGTCTTCACCTTCCTCGAGGAGGGAAGCGACTACATCAGTGGCGCGAACCTCGAGGTCTCGGGCGGCTGGCTGCCGGAGGACGTCTGACCGTCCGCACACCCGAGGCGCGAACTGGTTCATAGATATCCATTTATATGCACTAGAGTGCCATATAGTCCATCGCTGGATCCGGTCGGCGGTCGTTCGCGTACCAACACATATTAATACCAACACTGATTCCAACAGGTCATGCGAAGTAACCGCAAACGATCGGTGGGACGTCGACGGATGCTGCAGCTGCTCGGGACGGGCGTCGCATCCGCGGGGATCACGGCGACCGCCGGCTGTCTGGGCGGGGACGGCGACGACGAGGACGAGGTCGAGGAGTTCGTCGTCACCCAGGGGGAGTTCATCGAGAACACCGACCCGAACGACCACAATGCGACGCCGTACTACAACGTCCTGGATCAGGTCTACGAGCCGCTCTTCAACGTGACCGACGACGGCGAGATCGAGGAGCGGGTCGTCACCGACTGGGAGCACCCCGAGGACGGGGTCGTCGAGCTGACGATCCGCGACGACGTCGTCTTCCACGAGGGCGAGGAGCTGGTCGCGAGCGACGTCGCCTACACGATCAACCGCCAGATCGACGAGGACGTCGGCATCGTCAGCGACCAGGTCGCCGGCATGACCGCCATCGAGGGCGCCGAGGCCGACGGCGACACCACGGTGCTCGTCGAGCATAGCGCCGCCGAGTCGCTCGCGGAGTTCCAGCTCGCGAACTTCGCGCGGGCGGTCAACGAGGAGTGGATGGAGGGCCAGGACCAGCCGGTCGATGGCGAGATGAACGGCACCGGCCCCTACCAGCTCGAGGAGTACGAGTCGGGCGTCCAGGCGGTCTACACCCGCTTCGACGACTACTGGGGCGACGAACCCGCCTTCGAGACGGTCCGGTTCAACGCCGCGGCCGAGTCGAGCTCGCGGGTCGGCGGGCTCCAGGCCGACGAGAGCGACCTCGTGGTCAACGTCCCGCCGACGGACGTCGAGACCGTCGACACCGAGGACGGGATCGAGGTCCGCAACGTCACCAGCTTCCGGAACATCTTCCTCGTGATGAAGAACGAGGTCGAGCCGTTCGACAGCCAGGAGTTCCGCCAGGCGCTGAACTACGCCGTCGACAACGAGGGGATCATCGACAGCGTGCTCGGCGGGTTCGGCGCGCCGATGACCCAGCCCATCCCGGAGGGGCTGTTCGGCTACAACCCCGAGCTCGACCCCTACGAGCAGGACCAGGAGCTCGCCGAGGAGCTGATCGAGGAGAGCGGCTACGCCGGCGAGGAGATCACCCTCCAGTCGATGGAGGGCCGGTACCTGAACGACGCCGAGGTCGCCCAGACCGCCGCCGACCAGATCGACCAGCTCGGGAACGTCTCCTGTGACTTCGAGACGGTCCCGTTCGACCAGATCTCCGACGCCGCGGGCGAGGGGCCCGACTTCGAGGAGATCCCCTTCTTCCTGATCGGGTGGGGCAACCCGACGGGCGACTCGGACTACGGGCTCTCGCCGTGGTTCACCAGCGGCGGCGGGCAGTTCAACTTCCGCGACGAGGAGCTCGAGGAGCGCCTGATCGAGAGCCAGCAGGAGGACGACGAGGACGAGCGCGAGGCGCTGCTCCAGGGGATCAACGCCGACCTCCGCGAGGAGGCCCCGTGGGTGTTCCTCCATCTCGAGGAGAGCATCTACGGCGTCCGCGACGACCTCGAATGGGAGCCCCGTCAGGACGAAAGCATCTACATCGACGAGATGGGGCTGTAGCCCCGGGATCGAAAACGTATTGCTGATCAACTGATACGGTTCGCACACTTCGATGTCATTCGGGAAGTTTCTGAGCAAACGGATACTACAGGGGGTGATCGTCGTCTGGGGGGTCATCACGGGGACGTTCGCCCTTCGGGCGGCCTCGCCGGGCGATCCGGTCAACCTGATCGTCGACCCGGCGGCCAGCCCCGAGCTCCGCGAGCGGATCCGCGAGGAACTCGGGCTCAACGAGCCGCTGTACGTACAGTACGCAGACTATCTCGGGGGGATCCTCACCGGCGACTTCGGCTACTCCTATCAGTCGGGCCAGGACGTCCTCCCGTTGGTCGTCCAGCGCCTCCCGGCGACCCTCGAGCTGGCGGTCGCGGCGACGGTCGTCGCGATCGTCATCGCGATCCCGCTGGGCGTGGTCAGCGCGACCCGGCGCAACCAGCCCGCCGACTACGGCGCGACGCTGTTCTCGCTGGTGGGCATCAGCACGCCGAACTTCTGGCTGGGGATCATGCTGATCCTCGTGCTCGCGGTGCAGTTCGGGATCTTCCCGACGGGCCAGCGCCCCGTCGGCTTCGCCGAGGCGATGGGGACGTTCGTGACGACGCTGCACGCCGACGAGCTGCTCACCTGGGTCCGGCATATCACGCTGCCGGCGATCGCGCTGGGGACCTACTTCACGGCGCTGATCACCCGTCTGACCCGCAGTGGGATGGTCGACGAGCTCGGGAAGCCCTACGTCACCGCGACGGAGGCCAAGGGGCTGCCGGCGGTGCTCATCAGGTACAAACACGTGTTGCGAAACACCATGATCCCGATCATCACCGTTCTGGGCCTCCAGCTGGGAACGCTGATCGGCGGGGCGGTGATCACCGAGACCGTCTTCGCCTGGCCCGGCCTCGGGCTGCGCCTGATCAACGCGATCTACACGCTCGACTGGCCGCTCATCCAGGGGATCATCATCGTCATCGGCGTCGGCTTCGTACTGATCAACATCGTCGTCGACTCGCTGTACGCCTATCTCAACCCGCGGGTGATCGACGAGTGATCTCCGATCGGCTGAAGTCCAACCTGAAACGCGAGTTCGGCCGGAGCCTGCTCGCGAAGCTCGGGCTCGCGATCGCGGTCGTCATCGTCTTCATGGCACTGTTCGCGCCGGTGCTCGCGACCCACCACCCCGGAACGACCGGGCAGTTCGACGAGCACGGCAACTCCTACCCGCCGTGGGGGGTCAGCCACGACACCCACACCTGGGAGGAGGGCGAGACCGGCCAGGAGCGGGTCTCCTACACGGTCGAGCCGAGCTCCGAGCACTACCTCGGGACGAACAACATCGGCCAGGACGTCTACTCGCGGGTGCTGTTCGGCGCGCGCACCTCGCTGCTCGTCGGGGTGATCGGGACCGGGCTGGCGACGCTGTTCGGCGTCCCCTACGGGCTGATATCGGGCTACTACAGCGGCCGGGTCGACGACGCCATGATGCGGGCCGCCGACGTCATGCTCGCCTTCCCGTCGCTGGTGCTCGCGATCGCGCTGATCGGCGTCTTCGGCGCGGGCACGCAGCTCATCCCCGACCCGATCGTCAGGGCGGGCTTCGCCGAGGGGATGCCCGAGAACGCGATCCTCCCGGGGACGGTGACGCTGGTCGTCGCGCTGGTCAACTGGGTCTGGTTCGCCCGGGTTGCCCGCGGCGAGGCGCTCTCGATCCGCGGCGAGGAGTACGTCAAGGCCGCGAGAAGTCTCGGAGCCAGCAACTGGACGATCCTGTTCAAGCACGTTCTGCCCAACAGCCTCACGCCGATCATCGTGCTGGCGACGATCCAGGTCGCCGCGATCATCCTGCTCGAGAGCTCGCTGTCGTATCTGGGCTTCTCGGGGACGACCCTCTCGTGGGGCTACGAGATCCAGCAGGGCCAGGACTACCTCGCGACCGCCTGGTGGATCGCCACCATCCCCGGGATCGCGATCCTGCTGGCGGTGGTCAGCATCAACCTGCTGGGCGACTGGCTTCGCGACTCGCTGGACCCGAACATCGGCGGGGAGGGGGGTGTCTGAGATGGCCGAGGACGTCCTCCGCGTCGAGGGGATCTCGACGCGTTTCTTCACCGAGCAGGGCCAGGTCAACGCCGTCGAGGACCTCGACCTGCGAATCGAGCGCGGCGAGGTCTTCGGGATCGTCGGCGAGAGCGGCTCCGGGAAGAGCGTCACCGCCCGCTCGGTGATGGACCTGATCGACTCGCCGGGCCGGATCACCGAGGGCGCGATCCGCTATCGCGACGCCGATCTGGCCGCGGCGGTCCGCGAGGACCACCCCGAGGCCGTCGACGGCGAGTTCGTCGACCTGCTCTCGGTGCCCGAGGCGGTCCGCCGGTCGCTGCGTGGCTCGTCGTTCAGCATGATCTTCCAGGACCCGATGAGCAGCTTCAACCCGAGCCTGACGGTCGGCGAACAGCTCGCGGAGGCCGCGGAGGTCCAGCGCCGCGCCAGCGCGAACCCGCGTTCGACCCGCGCGCGGACGACGTCCGCGGAGTACTCGCTCGGTTCGTACGCGCTCTCGACGCTCATGCCCTCGAAACGCTACGTCTCGAGCGAGAGCCGCGACCGCGCGGTCGAGCTGCTGGAGATGGTCGGCATCCCCGACCCCGCGAAGCGCGCCGAGGAGTACCCCCACGAGTATTCGGGCGGGATGCTCCAGCGCGCGATGATCGCCCAGGCGCTCGCGGGCGAGCCCGACGTGCTGATCGCCGACGAGCCGACGACGGCGCTCGACGTGACGATCCAGGCCCAGATCCTCGACCTGCTCGCCGACCTCCAGGCCGAGACCGACATGACGATCCTGCTGATCACGCACAACCTCGGCGTCGTCGCCCGGATGTGCGACCGCGTCGGCGTGATGTACGCCGGCGAGATCGTCGAGCGGGGCACCCTGGGGGACGTCTTCGACGACCACGTCCACCCCTACACCGAGGGGCTGCTCGGGAGCGTTCCCGACCTCCAAGGAGCGGCCGGCCGCCTCGAACCCATTCCGGGCAACGTCCCGAGCCTGCTCGACCACGAGATGGGCGATCGCTGCTACTTCGCCGATCGCTGCCCGAAGGCGATGGAGGAGTGTCTCTCCCACCCGCCGGAGTACGACGCGGAGGGCTCGGGCGAACACCAGGTACGCTGCGTGCTCGCCGAGACGGAGTACGACGAGGCGCGGGCGCTGCCCGATGGCTACTTCGAGGACGGAAACGGATCGACCGGGGCCGTCGATTCCGAACGGCCGGAGCACGACGCGGCCGAGGAGCCCGAACCGGAGGTGGAGGGCCGATGAGCGCCGACGACCCGCTGGTCCGCGTCGACGGCCTCCGCAAGTACTTCTGGGAGCAGGACTCGGTCATCGACCGGCTCATGCGCCGCGAGCCGGTCCCGGTCCGCGCGGTCGACGGCATCAGCTTCGACGTCCGGCGCGGCGAGACGCTGGGGCTCGTCGGCGAGTCGGGCTGCGGGAAGTCGACCGCGGGCGAGACCCTGCTCGGCCTCCAGGAGCCGACCGAGGGCCGCGTCGACTTCGAGAGCGAGGACGTCTTCGGGATGGGGAGCGACGAGCGCGACGCCTTCCGCCGGGAGGCCCAGATCGTCTTCCAGGACCCCTTCTCCAGCCTCGACCCACGGATGACGATCGGCGAGAGCGTCGCCCAGCCGCTCGCGATCCACGACGTCGGCTCGAAGGCCGAACGCCGCGAGCGCGTCGAGGAGCTGCTCGAGCGGGTGGGGCTGTCGGCCGACCAGTTCGACCGCTACCCCCACGAGTTCTCGGGCGGCCAGCGCCAGCGCGTCGGCATCGCCCGCGCGCTCGCGCTCGAACCCGAGTTCGTCGTCCTCGACGAGCCCACGAGCGCGCTCGACGTCTCGGTGCAGGCCCAGGTGCTCAACCTGCTCGACGACCTCCAGGAGGAGTTCGACCTGACCTACCTGCTGATCAGCCACGACCTCTCGGTGATCCGCCACGTCTGTGACCGGGTCGCGGTGATGTACCTCGGCGAGCTCGTCGAGATCGGGCCCGTCGCGGAGATCTTCGAGGAGCCCAACCACCCCTACACCGAGGCGCTGCTCGAGAGCGTTCCCCGGGCCTCGACCGACGAGCGCCACCGCGAGCGCGAGACCATCTCCGGGGACGTCCCCTCGCCGCGGGACCCACCCTCGGGCTGTCGGTTCCGCACCCGGTGTCCAAAGGTGATCCCGCCCGAGGGGTTCGACGCCGACCAGGGGCTCTACCGCGAGCTGATGACGTTCCGCCAGCGCGTCGAGGGCCGCGACATCACCGTCGAGGCCGTCGGCGACGACGACTTCGAGGTGACCGACGAGGGCGTCCCCGAGGAGGACGTCCCCGCGTTCGTCGAGAGCGTCACGGACCGGCTCTTCGACCACGAGCTACCCGCGCCCCACGACGCGATCGTCGAGGAGGCGCTCGCCGCGGTCGCAAAGCGGGACTGGGAGGCCGCCGAGGCCCGGCTCCGAGAGGAGTACGAGAGCGTCTGCGAGCGGGAGAACCCCGCGCTCACCGGCGAGCCCCACCCCGCCGCCTGCCACCTCCACGGCCCCCGGTAGGCGGGGAGGCCGTTCGGCTAGCCCGCGATCCGGCATGACCGATCGTGTGGTTTCTGTCCGTCGCGTGACTTATACGACCCGCGGGCGAAGATCCGGCGTATGGAGACCGTACCGAACCCGAGCCGTCGCTCGCGTGATCGCACGGAGGTGGCGCCTCGATGGCGGAGCTGACGGGCCTGTTCTCGCCCGGCCGGGTCGCGGTCGTCGGCGCGACCCCCCGGGAGGGGGCGGTCGGCCACGCCATCACGTCGAACCTGATCGAGGGCTTTTCCGGCGAGGTCGTCGGCGTCAACCCGAACCACGACGAGGTGCTCGGCGTCGACTGTGTCGATTCCCTCGCCGACGCCGGCGACCCGGACCTCGCGGTCGTGGTCGTCCCGCCGGGGATCGCCGTCGACGCGGTCCGCGAGGCCGGCGAATGCGGGGTGGGGGACGTCGTCGTCATCACCGCCGGCTTCGGCGAGACCGGGAGCGAAGGGGCGACCCGCGAGCGCGAGCTCCGCGAGGTCGCCGAGGAGTTCGACCTGAACCTCGTCGGGCCCAACAGTCTGGGCGTAATGAGCACCCCCGTCGGGATGAACGCCACCTTCGGGCCGGACGACGCCCTCGAGGGGAGCCTCTCGTTCATGAGCCAGTCGGGCGCGTTCATCACCGCGGTCGTCGACTGGGCCAACGACCAGGGGATCGGCTTCAAGGACGTCGTCTCGCTGGGCAACAAGGCGGTGCTCGACGAGGGCGACTTCGTCGAGGCGTGGAACGACGACGAGGAGACGGACGTGATCATCGGCTACCTCGAGGGGATCTCCGAGGGCCGGGAGTTCATCGAGACGGCCCGCGAGGTCACCCGGGAGACGCCGGTCGTGCTCGTCAAATCGGGGCGGACCGACGCGGGCGCGCAGGCGGCCTCCTCGCACACGGGGACGATCGCCGGCTCCGAGCGAGCCTACGAGGCCGGCCTGGAACAGGCTGGGGTCCTCAGGGCGGAATCGGTCCAGGAGCTGTTCGACTCCGCGCAGATGCTCGCGAACCAGCCCCTACCCGCGAACGAGTCGATCGCCGTCATCACCAACGCGGGCGGCCCCGGCGTGATGTCGACCGACGCGGTCGGCGACTCGCGGCTCTCGATGGCCTCCTTCTCGGAGGACACCCTCGATAGCTTCCGCGAGGCGCTGCCCGCGGAGGGCAACGTCCACAATCCCGTCGACATCGTCGGCGACGCCGACGTCGAGCGCTTCACGGGCGCGCTCGAGGCGGCGCTCGCGGACCCGAACGTCGGGATGGCCCTCGTCCTCTCGGCGCCGACCGCTGTGCTCGATTACGAGGAGCTGGCCGAACGGACCGTCGAACTGCGCGAGAAACACGACAAGCCCGTCGCGGCCTGCTTCATGGGCGGCGAGCGGGTCGCACCCGCGGCCGAACTCCTCCGAGAAGCCGGCATCCCCAACTACTTCGACCCCGCCCGCGCGGTCGAGAGCCTCGACGCGCTCGCGGAGTACCGTGAGATCCGGGGGCGAGAGTACGACGACCCGACGGAGTTCGACGTCGACCGCGAGCGCGTTCGGGAGCTGCTCGACCGCGCCGAGCAGCGGGGCGACAACCGGATCGGCGTCGAGGCGATGGAGATATTGGAGGCCTACGGCATCCCGATCCCGGACGGGGAGGTCGTCTCGGACCCCGCCGAGGCAGAACGCGTCGCGGGGTCGATCGACGGCGAGGCCGTGATGAAGATCGTTTCTCCTGATATCATGCACAAGTCGGACATCGGCGGGGTGAAGGTCGGCGTTCCCGAGAGCGAGGTCTACGACGCCTACGAGGACCTCGTGACCCGCGCGCGCAACTACCAGCCCGACGCGACCCTGCTGGGCGTCCAAGTGCAGGAGATGGTCGACCTCGATTCGGGGGTCGAGACCATCGTCGGGATGAACCGCGACCCGCAGTTCGGCCCGCTTCTCCTCTTCGGCCTGGGCGGGATCTTCGTCGAGACCCTCGAGGACGTGACCCTCCGGGTCGCGCCCGTCAGCGAACGCGAGGCGGACGCGATGATCGACGAGATCGACGCCGCGCCCCTGTTGCGGGGCGCCCGCGGGCGCGAGCCCGTCGACGAGGCGGCGATCACCGAGACGATCGGACGCCTCTCGCAGCTCGTGACCGACTTCCCCGAGATCGTGGAACTGGACATCAACCCGCTGGTCGCCACTCCCACTGGAACGACGGCCATCGACATCGCCCTCACCGTAGAGCAATGACCCGAACCGTACTCATCACCGGCACCGAGGACAGCACAGGAAAGACCGCGATCGCGCTCGCGCTCGGCCAGTTGGCGGTCGAAAACGGCCTGAGCGTCGGCTACATGAAGCCCAAGGGCACGCGCCTCCAGAGCAACGTCGGCAAGACGATCGACGAGGACCCGATGCTCGCCCGGGAGCTGCTCGATCTGGACGCGGAGATGCACGAGCTCGAACCGATCGTCTACTCGCCGACGTTCGTCGAGCAGGCGATCCGGGGACGCGAGAACCCCGCGCAGCTGCGCGAGACGGTCCGGGAGAACTTCGAAGCGCTCGCCGCCGAGAAGGACCTGATGCTCGTCGAGGGCGCGAGCGACCTCGACGTCGGCGGGATCGTCGACCTCACGGACGCCGACCTGGCCGAGCTGCTCGACGCCGAGGTCGTGCTGGTCTCGCCGTTCGAGACCGCGGGCGACGCCGACGCGGTCCTCGGGGCCGCAGACCGGCTGGACGAGCGCCTCTCGGGCGTGATCTTCAACGCCGTCGCCGACGCGAGCTTCGATACGCTCGACTCGGACGTGATCCCCTTCCTCGAGGGGCGGGGGATCCCGGTCTTCGGCGCGCTCCCGCGGACACAGGAGCTCGCGGGCGTCACCGTCGGCGAGCTCGCCGACGAGCTCGGCGCGGAGCTGCTGACGAGTGCGTCCACCGACGAGTTCGTCGAGCGATTCCTCGTCGGCGCGATGGGCGGGGACTCGGCGCTCCGGCACTTCCGGCGCACCCGCAACGCCGCGCTGATCACCGGCGGGGACCGCTCGGACGTTCAGACGGTCGCCATGGAGGCCTCGGGCGTGAAGTGTCTCGTCCTCACCGGTGGGCTCCGCCCCTCCAGCGCGGTGATCGGCACCGCAGAGGAGAAGGGCGTTCCGATCATGGCCGTCCAATCGGACACCCTCGCGACGATCGACCGCGCGGAGGACGTCGTCCGCCGGGGACGGACCCGCAGCCCCGAGACGGTCGAGCGCATGCGGGCGTTGCTCTCGGAACACGCCGACAGCGGGGCAATCGTCGACACCGAGTAGGCCGCTCGAGCCGGATCACCCGCTTCGGTACGGCGAATCGGCCACTGCATCTGCAAGCGTGCCGTAGTTATCCCGTCGCCCGTAACGTGTTGGTGTGATGAGGACCTCCCTCTCGCACGGTGGCGGTGGATCGCTCCGGTTCATCACCCACGAGGACGGCGATCCGCTCGACGAGTGGACGCTCGTCCCCGAGGACCTCGACGAGGGCCAGCGCTACACCGCCTGGATCAGCGCCGACCCGTCGTCGGTCGTCGACCTCGACGGACATCGATAGACTACCGAACGCCCCACGTCACGCGTGCCCAGGCCCGTTCGTAGACGTAGTACGTCCCCGTTTTCAGGAGGTTCGTCGCCAGTCCGATGCTGAGCGCCTCGCTCGCCGTCCCGGTCACGAGAAAGGCCACCGCCGCCGTGATGGCGAACATGAAGAGCCGATAGCAGACGGTCTTCACGAGCGCGCGCGACCGGGTCTGTGTCGGTCGCTGTGAGATGGTCGCGGCTCCCATACCCGTTGCCCGGGGTCCACCCACTTCGATCTACCGATCACGGTTATCTATTCGAAACAAATAACCGAATCAGGTTACATCGCCCGTGGCGGCCCGGTGGGCCCGCTCGACCCGTCCGAGCAGGCCTCGCTCGGCGGACGCCAGATGTGACCCGCAGCCGCAGTCCGAGGCACCGAAGCCCCCGATCCCGGCATCGGGCAGCGCCCGGGCGACCGCGCACTCGACGTCCCGCTCGGGCGTGCGAACGACCTCCTCGATCGTCGCGGCGGGGTGGCCGAGCAGGTAGTCGACGTGCCAGTGACGGACCTCGCGCTCGCCGCGTGCGAGCTCGCGGTGGCGGTCACGCGTATCCCGCGTGACCACCTCGGAACACAATTTCCGATGGCGGTCGATCCGCGAGAAACCCCC
Source organism: Halalkalicoccus tibetensis (assembly GCF_037996645.1). NCBI lineage: Archaea > Methanobacteriati > Methanobacteriota > Halobacteria > Halobacteriales > Halalkalicoccaceae > Halalkalicoccus > Halalkalicoccus tibetensis. The sequence continues at coordinate 535,200 of NZ_JBBMXV010000002.1, read as the reverse complement.
GGGGCCGAACGCGCTGCCGGTGTAGGCGTACTCGCCCGCCGGGAACTCGCATTCGCCGAGCGCGCCGACCCCGATCGTCGCCGGCTCGGCGAGCGCGATCACGAGCGTGTAGGTGCCGCCCATGTCGGGTGATGGACGGGCCATGGGAAGTACGCCCCGTCTCGCCGCCCGACCGTCGTCCTGTCAGTCGACGGGATCCGCCGCCAGCCCCGCCACGAACCGCTCGATCACGGCCCCCTCGGCGCGGTGGAGCGTCTCGCTCGCGGTCGACTTCGCGATCCCGAGCTCGTCGGCCAGATCGGTGAGCGAGCACCGACGGGGCGTCTCGTAGTAGCCGCGTTCGACAGCCAGCGAGAGGACCTCGCGCTGGCGCGCCGAGAGCAGCCGCTCGGGGTCGACCCCCTCGCGGACGTACTCGACGTCGAAGGAGAGCCCGAACGCCCGGAGCTGCTCGCCCAGCTCCGAGAGGCGCTCGCGAGGGGCGGTCACCTCGACCGTCGCGACCCCGTCCCGGATGTCGATCGGGAGCTCGATCGGCACCCCGGCCTCCCGGGCCGAGAGCACCAGGAGTGGCTGGTTCGTCTCGAACCGGACGACGGCCCCCCGATCACCCCGGTGGAGCACCGACAGCGACGTGACGTCGCCCGCGGCGCCCATTCCCTCGATCACCGACTCGACGTCGGGGCCCGTGATCCGCACCAGCCCGAACCCGACTCCCTCGTCGGGCATCGCCGCCAGCACGCGGACGGTCGCCTCGGGGTGGGCCCGCGAGAGCTCCCCGATCCAGACGCCCTCGGGGAGGTCGATCGCCAGCCTCGCCTCGGTCATCGCCCCGCCCCCCGGGGACGGCACGCGCCCCCGACGACTCGCGGGACCCATGGCCCTAACAGCAGAACATGAACGGGTAGATCAGGCCCACGCGGTCGCCCTCCGTGAGCTCGGTGTCCAGCCCCTCGTAATGCTCGTTGAACCGGCCGTTGACCGTGACGCGGGCGTACGCGCGGGTCTGTTCGCTCTCGGGGTTCTTCCGCCAGGTGCCGGGCAGCTCCTCGGGCGCGGGCGCCCAGCCGTGGGCGGTCGCGTCGGCCTCGGTCTCGGCGATCAGCAGGTCCGCGATGTCGTACTCGGCGAACAGCTCCGCGAGCAGCTCTCTGAGCGTGGTTCCCTCGAACGTGTAGGGGAAGCGGTGTTTCCCGACCGCGCTGTAGACGTGGCCCGTACAGACGACGGTGACGGTGGTTCGCTCCGACTCGTCCCGGCTTCCGGCCTCGGCCTCGGTCGTGCTCATACCCGAAGGAAGGGTCCGACCGACCGAAACCACGGCCCCGAACGTGTTCGGCCAGACGGGCCGACGGCGCTCGGGGCGGGGCCGGGGTGGCGCTCACGGGTCGTCCGTCACCCGGTTTCGCCGTCCGCGTCGTTCCCGCTCCCGTCACCATCGCTGTCCCCGTCTCCCGCATCCTCGCCGGCAGTCTGTTCGCCGTCCACGTCCACGCCCTCCTTATCGACGCCCCAGTCGTCAGTCTCGCTCTCTTCGGCCCCCTCGCTTCCGTCCTCGTCGGCTTCGCCCGCGTCGTCGGCCATCTCGCCGGCGTCCTCCGGCGGGCCCTCCGGCGGATGCCTGTGGAGGACGGCGGCGAAGAGCAGCGGGGAGAGCAGCGCCACCCCGATGATCGATCCGATCACGACCAACACCAGCGTCAGCCCCGGCCCCAGCGTCATCCCGCGACCCCCGGTGTGTCCGTGCGTGTGACGTCCATGTCCCTCCGTGTATCGAGACCCGACATAAGCATGCCCCTCACAGGCCCAGTTCGAGGCCCCGGTTGGCACCGATGGCGAGGACCACGACCGAGAGCAGGCCGACGAACACCGAGAAGGCGATCCCCCACGTCGAGAGGTCCGCGACGGCGCCGACGACGACGCTGCCGGTCGCGCTCACCAGCATGTAGCTCGTGCGCACGAGCCCGAAACCCGCGCCGCGCTCCTCGGGCGAGAGGTGGTCCATGAACCGGGGTAGCACCGCCGCCCCCCAGCTCATCGCCGTGCCCACGAGCAGGATCGCGATCCCCATGGCGAGCAGGCCCGAGCCGACGATCAGCAGACCGTAGCCCGCGATCCCCACCGCCGCACAGCCCGCCGCGACGCGATCGCGGCCGAACCGATCGGACAGCGAACCGATCCCCGGCTGGGTGAGGCCGTGGATCACGAAGTACGCCGAGAACAGCGCGCTCGCGAGCCCGATCGAGTAGCCGTGATGGACCACGAGAAACGTCGGCAGGAAGGAGGCCGTCGCCTGCCAGACGAACTCGAAACAGATCGCCAGCAGCGCGGTGAAGGCGATCTGCGGGCGGGTCAACAGCTCCGTCACCGGCCCCAGCGCGATCCGCTCGCGCATGGGCTGGTCCGGGCGAGCGGGCTCGGTTTCCCTCACTTTCCAGGCGAACAGGAGGGCGATCGGCGCGGCACACAGCGCCCCGAGCGCGATCGAGTAGCGCCAGCCGACCCAGCCGGCGACCGCCGCGGCGGCGATCGGCGCGAGCAGGCCGGCAAGCGGCGCCCCGGAGTTGTGGATCCCGATCGCGGCGCCGATGTCGTCGAACTCCTTGGTCAACAGCGTGGTCGCGACGCTGTAGTGGAGCCCCGCGACCCCGCCGAGCACGATCGTCAACAGGAGGAAGGCCCATATCGACGGCGAGAGCGCGAGCAGCCCGCTCGCGAGCGCCGTCAGCCCGACCGCCGCGAGGATGATCGTCCGCTCGCCGTAGCGATCGGCGAGGATCCCCGAGGGGAACTGCGAGAGCGAGTAGGCCATCCACATCCCCGTGAGCGCGGCGCCCGTGACCGTCGAGGTGACGCCGAACTCCGCCTCGATCTCGGGGACCACGGGGCTGATCACGAGCCGGGCGACCATCGTCGCGAAGAACGCGAGCGTACACAGCGTGATGACCGTCGCCCGGTAGCTCCACCGACCCATCGGCCTAGGCTCGACGGCCCGCCCCGAAGTCCCCATCGGTCCCGGAAGCTATGTCGCACCGTGTCGTACGGAGTCCATGAACGTCGTCACCCTGTTGCCCTCGGCCACGGAGATCGTCTCGGCGCTCGGCGTCTCGCCCGTCGGGACCTCCCACAGCTGCGACCACCCGCCCGAGGTGCGCGAGCTGCCCGAGATCACCCGCTCCTCGGTCGACGAGGACGCCGACAGCGCGACCATCGACGAGCAGGTGCTGAGCGCCGAACGGGCGGGCGGGGTCTACGAGGTCCGCATGGACGCCCTGGAGCGCGCCGACCCGGACCTGATCGTCACCCAGGGGATCTGCGACGTCTGTGCGGTCGACACCGTCCTCGTCCGGGAGGCCGTCGCGGAGCTGGACCTCGACTGCGAGGTGCTCACGACCGATCCCCATAGCCTGGAGGACGTCTTCAGCGACATCGAGCGGATCGGGCGCGCACTGGGTCGGGAGGAGCGGGCCGCGGAGCTGGTCGCGGACTGCCGGGCGCGCGTCGAGCGGGTCCGCGAGCGCGCGCCCGCCGACCCCGAACAGCGCCCTCGCGTCCTCGACATCGACTGGATGGACCCGGTGATGATCGGGGGCCACTGGGTGCCCGAGCTGGTGGAGGTCGCGGGCGGGGAGTACGGCATCGTCGATCCCGGCGAGGCCTCGACGCCCGTCGAGTTCGAGCGAGTCGGGGAGTACGACCCCGAGGCGCTCGTGGTCGCGCCCTGCGGGTTCGGGATCGAGCAGACGACGGAGAACATAGACGAGCTCCGCGAGCGCGAGGGCTGGTCCGATCTCGCGGCCGCCCGCGCGGGCCGGGTGAGCCTGATCGACGGCTCGGCGTACATGAACCGGCCGAGCCACCGGCTGGTCGACTCCCTGGAGCTCGTCGCGAGCGCGCTCCATCCCGACCGCTTCGACCCGCCGGCCGACGCGATCCGCCGGCTCCCGACCGATCCCGGGCGGCGGGCGGCTCACCCCCGCAGCCGCACGTAGAGGGGCTTGCCGACGAGCAGGAGGGCGATCAGCGCGAGGAGGGCAACGGCCTCGACGGGCAGCGCGTCGATCCCCTCGGTCGTCAGCGTCTCCAACTGTGTCCCGACGTAGACCAGCCCGAGCAGCCACGGCAGGTCCCCGATCAGGGTGCCGAGGGTGAACGCCCGCGGCGAGACGCCGGCGACGCCGGCCCCGTAGGAGACCAGGTCGGCGGGGATCGGCAGCAGGCGTGCGCTCGCGACCGAGCGGGCCTCGCCCGCCGCGTCGGTGAAGCGCTCGCCGAACGCGCCCAGGCGCTCGAGCGCGCCCTCGTCTTCGCCCAGATACCGCCCGACCGCGAACGGCGGCAGGCAGGTCAGCACGAGCCCGACGAACGCGACGAGGCTCCCGCCGAGGAAGCCGAAGTAGAAGCCTGCGGCCGCCGGAAACGGGCTGTGGGGCCAGCCGATGAAGGGGCGCAGGAGATACAGTCCGAACAGCAACGGGAGCAGCCAGGACGAACTCTCGAGCCCCAGCAGGACCTCGATGACCCGCTCGGGGCCCAGCGCGAGCGCAGCGAGGAGGATCGCCACGAACAGCCCGATCCCGAGGACCGTTCGGAGCCGAGCGCGCCCGTCCATACCCCTCCCGTAGGCGGACGGGCCGAATGAAACCCCCAGTCCGACCGCCGGCCGAAACCCCTTTCAGCGTTGCTGACTGACTAGTCAGTCAATGACCGACGACTCCCGTGAGGCGATCATGGAGGCGACCCATCGCGCGCTTCGCGAGCACGGCTACGCCGATCTGACGATGCAGGACATCGCCGACGAGTCGGGCAAGAGCACGTCGCTGCTGCACTACCACTACGACACGAAACACGATCTGCTGGTCGCGTTCGTCGGGTACCTGATCGAGGAGTTCGAGGCCGAGGAGCGCGGGATGGCCGAGAAGCCCGCCGAGGAGCGCCTACGGGAGTTCGTCGACTGGTTCGTCTTCGCACCCGGAGAGGACGACCGGGCGGCCTTCCACCTCGCGTTGCTCGAGCTGCGCGCGCAGGCGCCGTTCGACGAGGCCTACCGCGAGCAGCTCCGGCGAAGCGACGAGCTGGTCAGGGGGACGATCGTCGGGATCGTCGAGGACGGCATCGAGAGCGGGGTCTTTCGCGCGGACGCCGAGCCCGAGGCGATCGCCCGACTCGTTTTCGCGACGATGGACGGCGCACGCACCCGCCAGGCGACGCTCGCGGAGGCCGGCTACGCGGCCGAGGTCCGCGACGCGCTCTACGAGCACGTCCTCGACGACCTCCTCGTCGATCCCGAACGGGCCGAATGAGCAAGCGAGACCGCTCCGTCAACGTCACCGACGGGGCGCTGTTCAAGCCCCTGGTCGTGCTCTCGGCGCCGATCGTCGGATCGCAGGTGCTCAACGTCGGCTACAACCTCGCCGACACCTACTGGGTCGGCCGACTGGGTGCCGACGCGGTCGCGGCGCTCTCCTATGCCTGGGTGATCGTCTTCCTGATGGTCAGCGTCGGCGGCGGGCTCACGGTCGCGGGGACGATCCTCGTCTCCCAGAACAAGGGCGCGGGCAACCTGCTCGAGAGCCACCACGTCGCCGGCCAGACGCTCTCCTTCGTCACCCTGGTCGCCGCCGTCTTCGGGGTCGTCGGCTACCTGACGACGCCGTGGCTGCTGGCGCTGGTCGGCGCGACGCCGGGGACCGATCCCCACACCTACGCGGTCCAGTACACGCGGATCGTCTTCCTGGGCGTCGTCTTCATGTTCTGGTTCTTCATCTTCGATGCCCTCTCGCGGGGCTGGGGCGACACGCGGACGCCGCTGTACCTGATGGCGATCAGCGTCGCGATCAACGTCGTCCTCGACCCGTTCCTGATCCTCGGGTTCGCGGACAACCCGGTCTTCGCCTGGGTCGGACTCTCGGGGCTCGAGGGTACCCTCCACGCCGCCACCGGCTTCGAGGGGTTCGGCGTGATCGGCGCGGCGGTCGCGACCGTGTTCTCGCGGGCGACGGCCGCCGGGGTCGGGCTCTACCTGCTCTTCTCGGGGCGAGTCGGGCTCGAGCCCTCGCTGTCGGACCTGTGGCTCGACCGCGGGACGGTCTATAAGATAGTCGACATCGGCGGGCCGACCGCGCTCGAACAGAGCCTCCGGGCGGTCGGGATCGGCGCGCTGACCGCGATCATCGCGCTCGCGGGCGACGACGCGGTCGCCGCCTACGGCATCGTCAACCGCCTCTCGTCGCTGATGTTCCTGCCCGCGCTCGGACTCGCCCGCGGCACGGAGACCGTCGTCGGCCAGAACCTCGGGGCCGACCAGATCGATCGCGCCAAACGGGCGGTGCTCATGAGCGGCGCGATGGTCGTCTCGGTGTTCGCGGTCGTGATCGCGCTCGCCTACCCCTTCGCCGAGTCGATCGTCGGCTTCTTCATCGCGGTCGACGGCGGAGGCGCCGAACGGAGCGTCGTCGAGATCGGCGCGGCCTACATCGCCATCGCGGGCCCGGCCTACCTCTTCCTGGGCGCCTTCCAGATCGCGCTGGGTGGCTTTCGGGGCAGCGGTAGCACCAAGCTCGCGATGGCGTTCTCGATCCAGGAGCTCTGGCTCTACCGGATCCCGATCGCGTACGTCCTGCTCGCGTGGGTCGGCATGGGCGTCACCGGGGTGTGGTACGCCGTCGCGGCCTCCTACGTCCTGAGCGCGCTCACCACCTGCGGCTGGTTCCTCCGGGGGACCTGGACCGAGGGGGTCGTCGAGCGCGGACCGGACGTCGCGCCGGGTGATTAGGCGTACGCCTCGAACTCCTTCCCGAACGCGAGGAAGTACGCCGTTCCGACGACCCCGATCAGGCTCGCGAGCGCGAACGCGACGGTCGGGCTGCCGGCGTAGGCGAGGTCGGTGCCGGGGATCGAGAGGCCGCCGTAGATCGCCCCGCCGAGGGCAGCGCTGGGGACCACGACCGCGTTTCGCACGAGGTAGTACGCTCCCGAGACTCGCCCTCCAGTGTCGCGCTCGGCGGGCCCGACGATCAGCGCCTTGTGGGCCGGGAGGCCGGCGAAGCGAAGCCCCGAGAACGCGAAGAGCAGCGCGACGATCAGGGCGCTGTCGGGCGCGGAGATGAGTAGTACCGGAAAGACCGCATACACCGCGAAGCCGAGCGCGACGACGGGTTTTAGACCGACTGACTCGGCGAGCTTCGCGGCGGGGGGCATCGAGACCAGCGCGACCACCATCTCGATGGCCAGCAGGACGCCGAAGAAGACGGCGGGCGAGAGCGAGAGTGGGCCGAGTTCGAGGCCGACCTCGAGGAACTGGGTGACGACGATGACGAAGAAGACGTAGACCATGCCGTTGGCGAAGCGCACGAGGCTGTCGCCGATCAGGAGGGGGCGGAGTTCAGGAGGGAGGTCCCGCAGGTCGTTGCGGATCGCGACCAGCCCCTCGAACTCCTTGCCGAAGGAGTCCTCCTCCGATTCATAAAGGAAGTGCTGGGCGGCCGTCGCGATCACGCCGAAGACGACCGCGATCGCGAGCACGTACTGGAAGCCGACGGCGAAGTCCGTGAAGAAGTACAGGACGCCGGCGGCGATGAGCGGGCCGACGAGGAAGGCCGAGCGCCGGAAGACCTCGGTGCTCGCAAAGCCGCGGGCGAGCTGTGAGGGCGGGACCGACTGCTTGACGATGGCGAACGTCGCGCCCAGCCCGAAGGACTTCCAGGCCTGTGCGAGGAAGAGCCCGACGAAGATCCAGATCCAGGGCTCGAGGACGACTCCACCGACGACGATCGTCCCGAGGTTCGGCGCGAGAAGCCAGAACAGGAAGCCGAGACTGGAGAGCAGGCCGAAGACGGTGAGCGAGATCCGCGAGCCCATCCGATCGGAGAGCGCGCCACCGGGATAGGGGTAGACGGCGCTGATGACGTTGCCGACGGTACCGAACAGGCCGATGACGAACGCGCTGGCGCCCAGTGCGGCCATGTACTCGGGGACGTACCGCGAGGTCATCTGGAAGCCGAGGCTGAACGCGAACATCGCGAGCGAGAGCACCAGCACGTCGCGTTCGAGCGAGAAGAACTGCCGGTAGGCCGCGAAGGTGTCGGGCGATTCGGCGTCCGGGTCCTCGGTGGCCATGGCGCGGAGATCGTTCGCGATCGGTATCAAGCCAGGGGTTCAGTGGGCGGCCGAACGGCGGGTCCCCACAAGCTTTGGCCTTCGGCCCGCATCGTCCGGGCATGGACCGCCATTCGACCGGCCGGGCGGACGGATCGTCGGGCGAGCCGATCGGGAACTGCGGGGGTGGGCGATGATCGAGGTCTCGGACCTCGACCACGTCGCGATCCGCGTCGGCGACCTCGAGGAGGCCCTGGGGTTCTACCACGACCTGCTCGGGCTGCCGATCAGGGATCGGGGGAAGTTCGAGGACGGCGAGCTGCCGTTCGTCGCGGTCGCCGCCGGCGGCAGACACCTCCACCTCGTCCCCGTCGACGAACCGTTCGACGTCGGCGGCAAACACGTCTGCCTGCTGCTTCGCTCGGACGACACCGACACCCGGGCGGCGATCGAGGAGTATCTCGACGAGCTCCGGGAGGCCGGCGTCGAGGTGGAGGAGGGCGAACCGCGCGAGCGTTTGGGCGCCTACGGCCGGGACTGGGCCGCCTACGTCCGCGATCCCGACGGTCGGCGCGTCGAGCTGAAGTTTCACTGAATTCTACTCGGGATCGCTGCGACGTCGAGTTCTTCGCCGCGTTCCGGCCGTAGAGTGCCGCGGACTGTTACTCCGACGGCGCCTCGTGACGTTCGAGCGCGAGCGTTCCCGGATCGAGCGTGTAGTAGCCCTCCCAGACGGGGGCGAGGCTCACGACGCGGGCGTCGCCGACCCTCGCCTCGGCGTGGCGATGGTGGTGGCCGACCAGACAGAGATCCGGCGAGAGCTCCTCGATCAGCCGGTCGACCGGCTCGCAGCCCACGTCGTGGCCCGCGGTCTCCAACAGCCCGTGGGGCGCCTCGTGGGCCAACAACACGTCCACCTCGGGGAGCGCCATCGCCCGCTCGACGTCATCACGGACGAAGTGGCGGCGTCGCTCGCCCGAGAGCTTCCCCCGAGAGCGGTCGTACTGCGTCGGGGCGTGGTTGCCCGAGAGGCCGGCGATCCGCAGTCCCTCGAGCTCGACGGCACTGCTCGCGAGCAGGCGCGGCCGGGAGTCAGGGTCGAAGAGCGCCGCGTCGCCCCGGCGGAGCGACTCGACGACGTCGAACGCCTCGTTGTTGCCGGCGACGAACCACGTCGGTAGGGGGAGATCGTAGTGTAGCAGGTCGCCGACCTGGAGGGCGCGCTCCTCGTCTGCCGCGCGATACGCCGAGAGCAGCGCCTCGCGGTTGTCGGGGTCGTCCGCGTGGGCGTCGCCGAGGACGAGCATGGCCTCCCGTTCGTCGTCGCTCGGGGTAAGTGCCGCGACGACAGGGATAAGTCGCTGCTGGCGCTCGTGAACACGTGTCTCGGCTCACGAGGCGGGAGCGCCGCGCGGCCCGGCGCGTCCCCCGCGAGGAGGTCGTCCGCGCGTGGCTCGCGCGCGAGCGGGAGGGGAGCGAGCCGCCCCCGACGGCGAGCGGGGCGTTCGACGCGCTGTTGAGCGAGAACCCCGGCGCGGCGGCCTTCCTCTGGCGCGACGCGCCCCACACCTGTTACCGACTGCCCCTCTCGCGGGCGCGCTTCGACCGCCTGCACGTCGTCGAGGGGCCCTCCGAACTCGGCTGGGGCGCGCTCTCGCCCGACGGCACCGTGCGAGGATGCGCCCGCCGGATCGACCGGGGTGATCCCGACCGGCTGGCCCACGCGACCGGCGTGGACGTCCCCCGGATCGAACGCCTCTCGGCGGAGCCGTCCGACGACGACCCGCTGGTGCTCTCGACGCGCCGGGGGGCGGTGCCGTGGCACGTCGCCGACGGCAACCACCGGGCGGTCGCGCTCGCGCTCTCGCTCCGTCGCGGCGCGGGCTACGAGCCGGCGGCGGCGTACCTCTGTGTCGGCGCGAACCCCGTCCTCGGGCCGCTCGTGCAGCGCCTGTGGGGCCGTCTACGGTAGCGACCGTCCGTTTCCGTGGTCCCATTTCCAAAACGCAATAAGGGCATGGCCCCACTGTTCGCCCATCGTGACGACACAGATCACGCTGGTCCAGATCGACAACTACGGTCCGTGGACCGTCACCCCGGAGCCGCGCCGGGAGGTCGATCTCCAGACGCTGCAGTCGCGCCTCTACGCCGACCTCTCCCAGCAGGTGGGCCGGGAAGGGGGGTACGTCTTCTTCACGCGCTTCGACAACATGATCGCCGTCACCAACGGGCTCTCGCGTGCGGACCACGAGCTGATCCAGGAGTCGGTCGCCAACCGCTATCCCGTCACGGTCAGCATGGGTATCGGCACCGACCCCTCCCCACGGGTCGCGCTGGCCGACGCGACCCGGGTCCTCCAGACCGCCGGCAGCGCCCAGGACCGCGACCGCCGCGAGATCCTCGGCGGCGACCTCCTCCCGGAGGACGACCGCACCGACGGGGACGTCCGGATCGCCCATTTCGACGTGATCGACGCCACGGGGACCTACACCGACCGGGTCGACGCCTTCGAGACCTTCATCGCCATCGAGCAGGGCTACGCCGCGCTGATGCGCCACATGCACGCCGAACACGACTCGCTCTCCTTCTTCGTCGGCGGCGACAACATCATCGCGACCTGTCCCGACCTCTCGGCGGCCGACTACGAGGACGCCATCGCCCACGTCTCGAACGAGGTCGGCGTCGAGCTCCAGGTCGGCGTCGGGCGCGGCCGCACGGCCCACGACGCCGGCATGGCCGCGAAACACGCCCTCGAGGACTGTCGCCACAACGGCACCCGCGTCGAGCGCGCGCTGCCCGCCGACTGACCCTCGCCTTCCCTCCGAGCCCACCGCGATCAGCACCGACACCAGCGGTAGCGCCGGCGCCGTTCGGTCAACCGAACGCCGGCCGGTACGTTTCTTCGGACTGTAGTTAATCATGGAAAGGATTAATACCCATGCCCACTAGTAGCATACCATGAGCATTCAGGAGACCGCCGGTCGATCCGGAGCCGCCGACCGGAAGCTCGCGATCCTCGACGCCGTCCACCAGCGCGACAACGTCCGTCTCAGCGCCCTGACGGGGCCGAGCCCGTTCGACGCGGAGCTCCGGGCGACCGTCGAGGAGCTGCGGGCCGACGGCCTCGTCTCGGCCGCCCCGGTCGAGGGCGACCTGGTCCTCACCTCGCTGCCGCGTCTGCGCGCCCAGGAGCGGACGAAGCTCCACCGTCTGCTGTACAACTAGCGCGCCCGACGCGATCCGTGGCTGTTCGCTGGCCGCGCCCGCTCAGACGCGGCGCCGAGTTATTTGGGAGTGCGGTCCCTACCTCCGCCCCATGTACCGGGTTTCGGTCTCGACCGAGTTCGTCGCACAGCACTTTCTCACGGTACCCGATCCCGGCCCGGAGGGCGAGGTCCACTCCCATCACTACGGGCTCGACGTCGCATGCGAGGGTCCGGAGCTAAACGAGTACGGCTACCTGCTCGACATCGACGACCTCACCCGCGCGGTCGACGGAATCGAGGAACGCTACCGCGACGAGCTGCTGAACGACCGCGAGGAGTTCGCGGGGCTGAATCCGAGCGTCGAGCACTTCGCGCGGATCGTCGCCGACCGGCTCGCCGGCGACCTCTCGATGCCGGAGGTCGAGACCGTTCAGGTGACCCTCCACGAGGACGACGTCGCTCAGGTCTCCTACGAGCGGGCGGTCTGATGCACGTCGGTCTCGCCGTCTACGGCGACCTCGAACCCCGCTCCGGAGGATATCTCTACGATTGGCGCCTCGCCGAGGGGCTCAGGGCGCGGGGCGATCGCGTCGACGTGGTCTCGCTGCCCGAGACGAGCTATCCCCGGAGCCTCGGGCACAACCTCTCTGGGCGGCTCAAACGCGAGCTCGAACGTCCCTTCGACGTGCTGTTGCAGGACGAGCTCTGTCACCCCTCGCTCGTGGGCTTGAACCGTCGAATCGATCGGGAGTACCCGATCGTCTCGATCGTCCACCACCTCCGCGCGAACGAGACGACCGGCCCGAAACGGCACCTGTTTCGCGCGATCGAGCGGGCATACCTCTCGACGGTCGACGCCGTGGTCTGCAACAGCCGGCCCACGCGGGCGGCCGTCGCCGAGCTGACCGACGTCCCCGGCGTCATCGCCTGGCCCGGCGGCGACCGCTTCGGGAGCTACCCGTCGGACGACGCGATCGTCGAGCGCGCCCGCGAGGAGCCCTTCGAGGTCGTCTTCGTCGGCAACCAGATCCCGAGAAAGGGCCTCGACTCGCTGGTCCGCGGGCTCTCGCGGGTCGAGGAGGAGTGGCACCTCACCGTCGTCGGCGGGGCGGCCGACCCCGAATATAGCGAGGGAGTCCGCGCGCTCGTCCGCGAGAACGGCCTCGCGGATCGCGTCGAGTTCACCGGCCGGCTCGAGGAGGAAGCCCTCGCCGACCGGCTCGCGTCCGCCCACCTGCTCGCGGTGCCCTCGATCCACGAGGGGTTCGGCATCGTCTACCTCGAGGGGATGGCCTTCGGGCTGCCCGCGCTCGCGACGACCTCCGGGGGCGCCAGCGACGTCGTGACCGACGGCGAGACGGGCTATCTCGTCGAGCCGGGCGACGAGGCGGCGATCGCCCGCGCGGTCGAGGAGTGTGCGAGCGACCGCGACCGCCTCGTCGAGCTGAGCCTCGCGGCCCGCCGGCGCTTCGAACGCCACCCCACCTGGGACGGGATGGCCGGGCGGATCCGGTCGTTCCTCGAGACGCGCGTATAAGTCCCCGTTCAGCCCTCGGCGTACTCGATGGGGTCCTCGCCGCCCGCGTTCTCGAAGGCCTCCCGACGGTAGGTACAGGAATCACAGGTCCCACAGGCCGGCGCCTCCTCGCGATAACAGCTCCAGGTGTGCCCGTAGGGGACCCCGAGTTCGAGCCCGCGCTCGGCGATCTCGGTCTTCGAGGCCTCGACGTAGGGGACCTCGATCGAGATCCCCGTTTCGGGGCGCGTTCCCGTGTCGACTACGTCCTGAAAGGCCTCGAAGAAGGCGGGCCGGCAGTCGGGATAGCCCGCGAAGTCCTCGGTGTGCGCGCCGACGTAGATCGCCTCGGCGCCGCGGGTCTCGGCGTACGAGACCGCCATCGACAGCAGGTTCGCGTTGCGAAACGGGACGTAGGTGTCGGGGATCCCCTCCTTCTCGTCAGCGTCGCCGACCGCCATCGACTCGTCGGTCAGGCTGGAGCCCCCGATCGCTTGGAGGTGGTCGGTCTCGACGTGCAGGAAGTCGGCGGCGTCGAGCTCGCCCGCGAGCCACCGGGCGCACTCGTACTCCTTTCCCTCCGTTCGCTGGCCATACGAGGTGTGTAGCGCCGCGATCTCGTAGCCCTTCTCGCGCGCCTCGTAGGCGGCAGTCGCGCTGTCCATGCCCCCCGAGAGGAGGACGACGGCTTCTGGCATGGGTGGGTTTCGTCGGCCGCTCGTATCTCCGTTACGTCCCCGGCGCGTCGTTCCACAGGTCGACGTGCAGCCGGGGGGTGTACCGGAAGCCGTGCTCCATCGCCAGCTCGGCCACTCGATTGCGGGTCTCGTCGAGGCGTTCCCGGGTCGCCCCCTCGGGCATCAACAGTACGTCCTCGTCCCTGACCTCGACCCGCTCGTGCAGGCGAGAGAGCAGGTCGGTGATCTCGGCCATGTCCTCTCGACCCGTGACAACGAACTTCAGCTGGTGGTCGTAGCGCTCGCAGATCGTCGCGAGCGCCTCGTAGTCGATCCGCCGCTCCTCGTGGCGTTCTTCCCACTCGCCCTCGCCCTTCGGGTCCTTCTCGGGGGTCGGTGTGCTGCTCGCGAGTTTGGGGCTGACGCTCGCGAGGTCGACGGGTGCGTCGGGGGCGATCGTCCCGTTGGTTTCGACGGTGGTGTGATAGCCCCGTTCGGCGAGCCGCTCCAACAGGACCTCGCTCGCGTCGTGGAGCAGCGGCTCCCCGCCGGTGAGGACCACGTGCTCCGCGCCGTGGCCCTCGACCTCCCCGAGGACCTCCTCGATCCCCATCCAGTCGCCCGCGGGCTCCCAGGAGGTGTGATAGGAGTCGCAGAACCAACACCGGAGGTTACAGCCGCTCGTCCGGACGAACGTCGAGGGAACCCCCGACAGCTTCCCCTCGCCCTGCAGCGAGTGAAAGAGCTCGTTGACCGGCAGGGCGGGTTCGTCCCCGCTCTCGTCGGGTTCGGCGACCTCCAGCGAATCGCTCATACCAGTCCGAGGCCCCCGAGGGGGGTGAGGGTTACGTCTCGGACGGGCCGCCTGCACTTTTAAGGGGCCCACGGCTGTGGATAGGGTATGGCACTCATCGACGTCACGATCGAGAACCCGTCGCTGGTCAGCACCGGCGGGGAGGGATCGCAGACCATCGCCTCGCCCTCCGGAACCGAGAGCGAGGACGCGGACGCCGACTCCGAAGCCGATTTCGAGGAGCCTACCGCGGACGCCGCCGCGGAGGGGACCGACGACGACCTCGCGGAGACGCTGAAGACCGTCAGCACGCTGCTGACCGCGGCGACGACGGTCGCGGGCGTCCTCAAGCAGCTCCGCTCCGAGGACGAGAGCGAGGGCGAGGCCGGCTCGGCGGTCGAGGCCGCCGAGGGGCTGTTCGAGGACGAGGAGGTCGGCGGCGAGGACGAGGTCGAGTCCTTCGAGGAGGAGCTCGTCGAGGACGACGTCGACGAGGAGGGCGACGAGCTCGGCGAAACCGACGAAACCGACGAGGTCGACGAGGACGACTCCGGGCGCAGGCCCGGCCTGAAGGTCGCGTTCGTGCTCGTGGTCCTCCTCGTCGCGCTCGTGCTCTGGACGCGCGGCGACGACGAAGAGGACCTCGACGACGACTGGGACTGAGCCCCAACCCAGCGACGTCCCGTCCGATGTACGTATGATTTTTTGAGCCCCGGGTGGGAACGGATCGCATGATCGCTACAGGGACGGCGCTCCCGCTCGATACGACCATCGCCCTCGTACTCGTCACAGTCGGCCCCGTTCTCGCCGTGCTGCTCTACCTCGTCGACCGCCGCCGTGGCGACGGCGAGGTCTCCGTCGCGGGGCGGCGATGAGCCTCGGCCTCCAGCTCACCTTCGGGGCCTACCTGCTGGTCCTGATCGCCATCGGCGTCTACTTCTTCCTGACGACCGAGACCAGACGGCTCTCCGATTACCTGCTCGCGGGGCGGGACGTCGGCGCGTGGCCGATCGCGGTCTCGGAGGTCTCCTCGGTCGCGAGCGGCTGGACGTTCTTCGCGTGGGTCGGCGTCGGCTTTACCGTCGGGCTGGGCGGCCTGTGGTTCTCCGTGACGATGGTCTTCCTCGTGCTCCTGATGTATCGGTACGTCGCCTCGCCCTTTCGCCGCCAGTCCGAGGCACTTGACAGTTTGACGGTCGTCGACCACATCTCCGCGGCGTTCGGCGACGACCGCCTCGGCCCCGCGATCCGGGTCGTCGCGACGCTCGCGCTCGTCGTCTTCATGGTGAGCTACGTCGGCGCGCAGGTCATCGCGGTCGGCCAGGCGATGGACACCGGGCTGGGGATCGACTACACCACCGCGATCGTCGTCGGCGGGCTCGCGGTCGGCCTCTACACCGTTCTCGGCGGGTTCAACGCCTCCGTCTGGACCGACTTCTTCCAGGGGATCCTGATCTTCGTCGCCGCGATCGCGCTGCCGGTCGTCGCGATCATGGAGATCGGCGGCTTGACGGCCTTCCTCGCCGAAGCCAGCGCCGAGAGTCCCGCGCTCCTCTCGCTGTCGGCCGGCGAGGCCGGCACCGGGCTCGCGATCTTCGCGCTCGGCTACATCACCTTCGCGATGGGGACGATCGGCCAGCCCCACTCGCTGATGCGCTTTCAGGCGATCCGTTCGACCCGCCTGGTGAGCGCCGCCTCGGCCATCGCCGTGACCTTCCAGGCGCTCCGGCTCGTCGTGCCGCTGTTCATCGGGATCGCCGCGCGCGTGCTCTACGACCTGCCCGACGCCCAGGCCGAGAACGCCGCGATGGTGATGCTCGTCGACCTCTTCCCGGCCGCGATCGCCGGGATCCTGCTCGCGGCGATCGTCAGCGCGATCCTCTCGACCTCCGACTCGATGCTGATCGTCACCTCCTCGGACGTCACCCGCTTCTACGAGACGTACGTCGACCCCGAGGCGAGCGAAACCGAACTCATCGCGTTCGGTCGGGTCGTCGTCGCCGTCGTCGCGCTGCTGGGGATCGCGCTGGCGTGGGTCCAGCCGGGGACGATCTTCGAGATCATCGAGTTCGCCTACGTCGGCATGGGCGTCACCTTCGGGCTGCCCCTGCTGTTCGTCCTCTTCTGGGAACGCACGACCGCCGAGACGGTGCTGGCCGGCGTCTCGGTGGGGCTCGCCAGCTCCGTGATCAACCTCTACGTCCCGCCGTTCGACGCGCTGTTCCCGATCCTCGTCTGGCCCGCCACCCTCGGGGCGATGGTGCTTGCGACCTACCTCACGGCCGACCGGGGGACGACCGCCGCGGCCGGCGCGGACTGATCACTTCCAGTCCCTTTGGGAGCGCTCGCGCCACCGCGCCTGCTGTCTCCGCTCGTGGAGGTGGGGCGTGCCGTCGGCCAGCTCCTCGCGCAGGTCGCGCTCGAAGGCGGCGGTCGACGCGAGCATTCCGGTTCGGAACCCCTCGACGAGCTCGTAGCTCCACCTGTCGTCGATCACCCCCGCCGGCAGGTGGTCGTCGCGCAGCTCGTCGGCGAGCGCCCCGTGGCCCATCGCGCGCAGCTCCCGCTCGGCGACGGCGAAGCGATCCATCGCGTGGCCGACCGCGTGGTGGAACGCCAGCAGGTCGCCGTAGGCGCGATGGAGGTACTCGATCGCGAGCTGGCACTCGTGGAGCACCTCGAGCTCCTTCCCGTCGACGTCGCTGTACTCCTCCATGTTCCTTGATAACACATATGTCATCATAACCCTTGCCCGGCCGGCGGCTCGCCCATGGCAGGGTTTATGCACGCCTCGGCCCCTAACGGTGTCACAGATGGCCCAGCCCCCTCATTGCCTGCTCCGGGTCGATCTCTCCGCCGGGTCGGTCTCGCGGGAGCCGATCCCCGACCGGTGGCTCCGACGGTACGTCGGCGGCAAGGGGCTGGGTGCACGCTACCTCTACGACGAGCTCGACCCCGGAGCCGACCCGCTGGGCCCCGAGAACGCGCTGTTGTTCATGGTCGGGCCGCTCACCGGGCGCGCCCCGGGCGAGCCCCGGTACGCCGCGATCACCAAGTCCCCGCTCACGGGGGCGTTTCTCGACTCCTACAGCGGCGGCGAGTTCGCCGGCGCGCTCGCGGGCGCCCTTGACGACTGTCTCGGGGTTCTGATCGTCGGGCGGGCCGACGAGCCGATGGCGCTCACCGTGGAGAACGGCGGGGCGAGCCTCGAACCCACCGACGCGTGGGGGATGGACGCCGCCGAGGCCGACGGGGCCTTCGAGGGCCGGGTCGCCTGCATCGGTCCCGCCGGCGAGAACCGGGTGAGCTACGCGACGATCGCCGCCGACGGCGGCGACCACCACGCGGGCCGGGGCGGCGCGGGCGCGGTGATGGGCGCCAAGCGACTGAAGGCCGTCGTCGCCCGCGGCGAGCCCCCCGAGGAGCACTCGGCGCTCCGGGAGATCCACGAGCAACGGTTCGCGGTCGACGACACCGGGCGCTGGCAGGCCGCGAGCGAGACCCTCGAGTCGGTGGACTTCGCCGACGCCGTCGGCGCGCTCGCGACGCGGGGCTGGCAGGAGAACCGCTTCGAGGGGACCTCGGGGATCGGCATCGAGGCCGCCCGCGCCGCCGCGACCGGCCGCGAGAGCGAGGGCCCGATCCCCGGCGGGTTCGAGGTCGACACCGACGAGGGCGAGAGCGTTCCCCGGGGGGCGACCCAGATGACGCTCGGCGCGGGGCTGGGGATCGACGAGTTCGACGCGGTGGCGGCGCTGGGCGCGCGCTGCGATCGGTTGGGGATCGACGTGATCTCGGCTGGCAACGCCGTCGCGTGGGCGATCCGCGCGAGCGAGGCGGGGCTGATCGAGCGCGATCTCTCCTTCGGCGACGACGCGGCCGCACGCGACCTGCTCGAGGAGGTCGTCGCCCGCGAGACGGAGCTGGGTGACGCGCTGGCCGACGGGGTCGAGCGCGCCGCGGGGGAATTCGGCGGCGAGGGGTTCGTCCCCGCCATCAAGGGGATGGCGCTACCCTCCTACGACCCCCGCGGCGCGCGCTCGATGGCGCTGGCCTACGCGACCAGCGACCGCGGGGGCTGTCACCGCCGGGCCCGTCCCATCGAGGACGAGCCCCTCTCGACGGGCTGGAGCGACGAGCAGTGCGTCCGGCGGGTGATCGAGGAGCAGGACCGTCGCTCCGTGCTCTGGAGCCTGATCGTCGACGACTTCGTCGGCGAGTCCTTCGCCGACCTCGGGGCGGCGTGGCTCTCGGAGCTCGGCTACGGGCTCTCGCCCGCGGAGCTCGCGACCCTCGGCGAGCGCGTCTGGACGCTCACCCGGCTGTTCAACGTCCGCGAGGGGCTGGACCGCGGGGCCGACCGGGTGCCCGAGGCGCTGGCCGAACCCGTCGAGGGCGGCGAGGCCGACGAGGCGATCGACCCCGAGGGGTTCGAGGCGCTGCTCGAACGGTACTACGCCGCGCGCGGCTGGGACGAGCGGGGCCGATCGACCGAGGAGACGCTCGCCCGACTGGGGCTCGACGACATCGATACAGCATGACCGACAGCATCGACCTCGACGAGATCGAGACCGAACCGGACGACGAGCCACGGCCGAACCGCGGCGACTGGTTCTGGCGCGGCGAGGGCGACTTCGAGGGCGAGACCGAGGCGCTCGGGACCGACGCCTCGCCGTCGGAGGGCGACGCGGGCGCGCCGGGAAGCGATCCGGACGGGACGACCGACGCGGACGCGGCGGCCGCCTCGACGCCGGATCCCGCCGACGCCTCGACGCCCCACGTCCCCCATCAGAACCGGGACAAGCCCGTCGGCATGCCCGAGAACCAGGGCGGGGCCGGGGGCACCTCGGCGCGCGCGGCCGCCGAGGAGCGCGACACGAGCGGGGGCGTCCCCGAGGACGCCTCGGGGCCCCACGGCGGGGGCGCCGACGACATGACGATGGCGTTCACCTACGAGGCCGCGAAACGCCTCGCGGACCCGGCGTTCGTCATCACGGGCGCGGCCTTCGCCGACTGGGTCGGCATCGTCGGCGAGGTCGACGCCCACGTCATCAACAACTTCCAGCGCTCCCATGGAGTGGACGCCGACTTCTTCAACGGCACCGGAACGGGTCCGGGCGAACGGCTCGCGGAGATCACCGAGATGTCAATGTTCTTCGCCGAGCGAATGGTCGTGCTCGGCTGCGAGGACGAGGAGTGGATCGCGGAGAAGGCGGGCTGGGAGTTCGTCCCGATCGAGGTCGCGGCCGAAAAAGCGGGCTGGGAGCTCGACTAATCGTCGCCGTCATCTGCGCGGTCCTCGGGCGCGAGGTCGAAGGAGACCTCGCCGTCGACGACGCCGTCGTTGATCATGTGCGGGCCCGTGTGCGACCAGGTCTCGTGACCGTCGATCTCCTCGACGGCGGGCTTCGGCTTCCAGTCCGTGTTCTTGATCTCGTGTGTCATGGTTCGACAGTGCCGCTCGATCGGCTTATACTCTACCCTTACTCGTCGAGGAAGACCCGCGCGAAGAGGTTCACGTGCAGCTCGAGGACCGTCGTCCGGTCGACCCCCGCGGCGGCGGCCTGCTCGTCGAGGAAGGCCGCGAGCTCCGCGCTCGGCTCGTAGCGAACGATTCCCTCACGGACCTCGAACTCGACCTCCGTGGCGCCCGAGACGAGATGTTCGATCTCCAGAAGGGCCTGCTCCGCTTTCGACCGGATCGCCTCCTCCTCGTCGAGCATCCGGCTGTCGCCCCATTCGTCGGCGGCCTCCAGAAAGCGATCGCTCGGTCGGATCTCGATCGGCTCGGGTCCGGCCATCAGCGCTCGGGCGGGAAGGTGTCCGGTGCGGGGTCCACCTCGGCGAGCTCGGCGTAGAGGTAGACCAGCAGGACGCCCAACACGAGCATCACACCGAGGCCGAACAGCCCGCCGGCGCCGTTCGGGCCGACCCAGTTCCCGCCGACTACGGGGCCCATGCTCGCGAAGACGTTCATCACCGTGAGCGCGATCCAGCCCCCCGCCAGCAGGAAGCCGACCGTAAGCACCGGGTTGTGCTCCAGTGCGGTCTTC
This sequence comes from Halalkalicoccus tibetensis, assembly GCF_037996645.1. Lineage (NCBI taxonomy): Archaea > Methanobacteriati > Methanobacteriota > Halobacteria > Halobacteriales > Halalkalicoccaceae > Halalkalicoccus > Halalkalicoccus tibetensis. The sequence goes on along the minus strand of NZ_JBBMXV010000002.1, from coordinate 514,858 downwards.
AGTCCCATACTCCGTTGTCAACGGGTATCGTACCAAAAACGTTGTGCCTGGCACTCAGGCCATCTGGCCCGCGAGCTCGCTCTCGAACCCGACGACCCCCGCGAGCAGGTGGCCGACCGCCTCGTAGAACTCGCCGTCGGCGAACTCGACGATCTCCGCCGCGCAGTCGTCGATCCAGTGGGCCATGTGCTCCTCGAGGAAGACCCGCTCGTAGCCGAAGGCCTCCTCCATCCCGCCGCGCTGGCGCGCGATCAGCCACCGGAGGAAGGCGAGCTCGACCGCGACGAAGTCGGGCTCCTCGGGGTAGTCCTCGGGCGGGTTCCAGCCCGCCGCGCCGTAGCTCGCCTCGATCTCCGAGGTGCCCTTCCCGAGGTAGTCCATCCCCTCGCGGTAGTACGTCTCGTGGGCGATCACCGGCGGGCGTGGCCCGACGAACACCCGGGTGTACTCGCGTTTGAGCTCCGTCCGAACCTCCTCCGGATCCCGACTCTCGTTGGCCGCGATGAACGACCGGAGCTTCGCGAACCCCTCGTCGAACCCCTCGTCGACGCTCTCGGGGGTGCGGATCTCCCCCGAGAGCAGCTCCCCGACGAACTCCTCGCTCGGCGGGTTCCAGAGCGCCTCGATCAGGAAGTCGACCAGCTCGATCCGCGCGGCGTAGATCTCCCCGTCGTCCATCTCAGTCACCCCGGTCATAGAGTAGAAAGGCCCGACAGTCCGGGCAGTAGTTGAAGATGCTCTCCTCGGCACTCGGGGCCAGCCCCGCCACGAGGTCGCCGACCTCCTCCTCGATCTTCGCCGCCGAGCGCTCGCTGGTGAAGGGGTCGCCACACCGGGCGCATTCGAGCATCTCGCCCTCGAACGTCTGGACCCAGGCGGGATCGCCGTCCGCGCTCTCCGTTCCCTTGGCGGCGGCGCGGTTCTCGGGCAGCAGCGAGAGGTCGAGCCCGTCGTGCATCGTGATCGCGTTCTCGGGACAGCCCTCCTCGCAGAGCCCGCAGTTGACGCATTTCTCGTGGTTGAACTCCAGTCCCCACTCCGTCCTCCTGATCGCGTCGGTCGGACAGAGATTCGAACACGTCGGCGTGAGCGTGCAGGCGTCGTTCACCTCCATCCGGCCGAAGTCCTCGAGCCCACGGATCACCTCGCGGTCGGGCTCCGCGTGCTCGAGGATCGCCCGCACACTTTCGAGGGTCCAGCCGTGGTTGTAGAACTCGGGATTCTCGTGGTCGCTGTGCAGCAGGGTGCCGTCGGCACGGTGCTCGCCCTCCGGGACCGGCGAGGGCGAAAGGGAGTCCTCGAACGCCGAGAGCGACTCGACGAACTCCTCGGGTTCGCCGGCCTCGGGCGCGAAGAAGCCGACGCGCTCGCCGAGCCCGAGGTCCCGCGTGGCCCGATTGAGCCGCTCGACGAGCTCTTCTTTGGGGTCGGGCCCGGAGTGGCGACAGTCACAGCCACAGCCCAGCACCGCGACGCCCGCCGCGCCGCAGGCCAGCGCGTGCGCGACATGTGATTCACCCACCGTGTCCGCGCAGTTCACGCCGACGGGGAGGATCGGCGGGTACTCGATCTCCCCGCCCGAAGCGGCGCGCTTGCCGAACTCCGAGAGGGCGTCGTCGGCGCGCTCGCCGCAGGTGAACGCGACGATGGGTTTCTCGATGCCCGAAGACCCTCGAGAGAGCCAGCCGCCCTGGTCGGCGCCGGTGCCGAGCAGCGCCTCGACCTCGCGAGCGATCCGCTCGTTGGAGGGTTCGCGCAGGCTCACCGCGCCGGTCGGACACGAACTCGTACAGGCCCCGCAGTTCTGGCAGGCGATCGGGTCGATGTCGACCTCGTCGGGCCGGGGTTTCGCGACCGCGTCGTGCGGGCAGGCGTCGTAGCAGGCCCGACAGCCCTCCTGGTTCGAGGAGCCGGAGGCACAGACGTCCATCTCGAAGTCCAGGAAGTCGGGCTTCGTGATCCCACCCAGCAGGCTCTCGACGGCGGCCATCGTCGCCGGCCCCGCGTCGGTGTAGTAGCCGATCCGGCCCGCGCGCGATTTCGGGTCGCCGCCCGGATAGACCACCTGGTCGGCCTCGATCTCACGGGAGACGCCGTCCATCTCGATGGCGTCGGTCGGACAGACGTCGGCCCATTCCCCGTCGGGCGCGTCGGGATGGATGTCGACCGGCCGGCGTGTAACCATCCCGTCGGGTCCCTCATGGACGCACTTCATACAGGAGATGCAGTCCTCCGTCACCCTGGCTTCGAGCCCGATCGAGAACTCGCCGAACTCGCCGGCGACGCCCGTGACCCGCCCGCGCTCGATGGTCACGTCGTCGAGCCCGTCGACGCCGGCGAGCTCCTTCCCGTCGGCGATCAGCGTCACCTCGGCGTCCTCGCTGAGGGTGGCGGCGGCCTCCGGGTCGCCGACGACGGCGACGTGTTCGCCGGCCTCCCGAGAGACCGATCGGGCGATCGCCTCCTCCTCGAGGCCGGCGTGGCGGGCGTTCATCAGCCGGGCGGTCTTGTCGGTGGCCTCCCCCTCGGGGTGGACCCAGCCCGCGCCCTCGCGCTGGTCGACGAAGGAGACCGCGTCGGGGTGCAGGCCGTGCTCCTCGGCGACGCCGCCCAGTTTCTCCTGGACGCCGGGCTCGGGACAGCTGATCAGCAGCTGGTCGAGCTCGTACTCCTCGATCACCTGTTCCATCGCCGGCAGCCCCTTGCCCTCCCCACAGAGCAGCTCGGAGCTGGCGGCGACGTCGACCTCCTCGATCCCCTCGCGGGCGTCCTCGAGGTCGATCTCGCAGGTGCCAGCACACGAGCACACGAACGCACCGGTCTTCATTAGCGGTCGGTAGTGAGGGGTGCAGAAAGGTCTTGCGTCCGACGGAATCCCCGCGTCCTCGCCGCATTTCTCGCTGACAAGCACAACGTTAATGGACGTCAACTCAATAGCAGTGTAGCATGAGTGGAAACCTCACGGTTCATCAATCACATCGCGTCGCGGCGGACCCGACTCGGGGGGCCGCAAGCGGATGAGCGCGGAACCGGTTTCGCTGGATCTGGATCGTCGTTCGTTCCTGAAGGCGAGCGCGCTGGCGGGCGCGGTCGCGCTCGGCGGGGGTGCGGCGGGCCAGACGCTGGCCCAGGACGAGGAGGAGGAGAAGCCCGGAACCGGGCCGGACGCCGAGATGTCGAAGACGATCTGTAACTACTGTGCGGTCGGCTGTGGGTTCAAGGGAGTCAAGGACGGCGATAGCTTCGTCGCGATGGAGCCCTGGCACGAGAACCCGATCAACAACGGCTCGCTCTGCTCGAAGGGCGCGGGCATCCTCGAGACCGAGCACTCCGATCGCCGGCTGAAACGGCCGATGCGCCGGGTCGACGGCGAGTGGGAGACGATCACCTGGAACGAGGCCTACGACGAGATCCAGGAGAAGTACGAGGAGATCCAGGAGGAGTACACCCCCGAGAGCATCATGATGCTCGGGAGCGCCCACCACGCAAACGAGGAGGCCTACGCGTTCCGGAAGATGGCGGCGTTCATGGGGACGAACAACTGCGACCACCAGGCGCGGATCTGTCACTCCCCGACGGTCGCGGGCCTCGCGAACACGTGGGGCTACGGGGCGATGACGAACACGATCAACGACTACCGCAACTTCGATCTGAACGTCATCGTCGGGCAGAACCCCGCGGAGGCCCACCCGATCGCGATGCAGCACATCCTCGAGGGCCAGGCGCGGGGCGGGACGATCGTCTCGATCGACCCCCGGTACACGAAGACCTCCTCGCACGCCGACCACTACTACCGCAACCGCCCCGGGACGGACGTCGCGTTGATGTTCGGGCTGATCAACTACCTCGACGAGAACGACGCCCTCGACGAGGAGATGATCGAGGGGCGGGTCAACGGCTGGCCCGACGTCGAGAGCGAGTACGAGCAGTACGACCTCGAGACCGTCTCGGAGATCACCTGGATCGACGTCGAGGACCTCGAGGAGATCGGCGACATGATCATCGAGAACGCCCCGAACGTCCAGATCGAGTGGGCAATGGGTGGCACCCAGCACAACAACGGCACCCAGAACATCCGCTCGTACGCGCTGCTCAGCCTGGCGTCGGGCAGCGCCGCCCGCAGCGGCGGCGGTCTGCAGGTGATGCGCGGACACGCCAACGTCCAGGGCGCGACCGACATGGGCGTCGACAGCACCTACCTGCCGGCGTACTACTCGGTGTCGGCACCGGGCTCGTGGGCCCACTGGGCGAACGTCTGGACCGAGAGTCCCTGGACCGACGGCGAGACCTCCTTCGCGGACCTCTACCAGCGCTTCGACCTGATGCCCGAGGACCTCTGGGAGCACCAGGGTGGCGGCGAGGGCGTCGCAGAGCTCGCCGAGGACGAGGCCGAGACCGCCGACGACACCGGTGAGGAGCTGATCGAGGAGCAGGAGCAGGGCCGCGAGGACACCATCGGAACCGGTGCGGACCAGCCCATCGGCGACGCCGAGGACGAGCAGTTCATCGACGAACGCTCGATGATGTTCCAGGACGGCCTCTCGGTCTCGCGCTGGTACGAGGCGGCGCTCCCCCAGGAAGAGCGCCTCCACGAGTCGGAGATCTACCAGCCCGACCCCCTGAAGATGTGTTTCTTCTGGGGGCACTCCGCGAACTCCATCAGCGAGATGGACAAGATGAAGAAGGCGATGGAGGCGCTCGACCTGCTGGTCGTCGTCGACGTCTTCCCCGCGGTCGCGGGCACGCTCGCGGACGCCGAGGCCGACAACGTCCTCCTGCTGCCGGCCTCGAGCCAGTACGAGCACTACCGCTCGCTGACCAACACCCACCGCTCGGTGCAGTGGAGCGAGCCCGTCTCGCCGCCGGCCCACGACTCCAAGCCCGACATGCAGATCATCCAGGAGCTCGCCAGTCGCTTCGGCTTCGGCGAGCATTTCAACTGGGGCTCGGGCCAGGAGCTCTACAACGGCAAGACCACCTACGAGGACGCGCTGCGGGAGATCAACCTCGGGGCCCGGACGATCGGCTACCAGCAGAGCCCCGAACGCCTCCAGCAGCACCTCGAGTACGACGACGAGTTCAGCACCGAGACGCTGCGGGCGGACTCCGAGGGCACGCCGGTCTCGGGGGACTTCTGGTCGCTGCCGTGGCCCTGCTGGGGCGACGAACACCCCGGGACGCCGATCATCTGGCGCGACGACATGGACCCCCGCGAGGGCGGCCACGACTTCCGGGCCGACTGGGGGACGAGCACCCCCTTCCCCGAGGAGTGGGAGGACCTGGGCATCGAGAAGGAGTACCCGCTTCCCGAGACCGTCGAACAGGAGGGCGAGGAGGGTCTGGACATGCTCCGGGACGCCTACGAGCCCGACTGGCACGACGAGGAGATCATCGGCGTGCCCCAGTACCCCGCGTTCACGACCCACCTGCCCGAGGACCCCTCGAACCCGACCGAGCTCTCGTTGCCCTACGAGTACGCGCTCGACCCCGACTCCTCGATCTACGACGCCGCGGTGGCGATGAACGAGGAGCTGGGCCACGAGCACGACCTCGAGTTCTACGAGCAGTTCGACAACGCCCAGCCCGACCCGCCGACGGGACGCGGCCGGGCCCGCGGGGTGGCGTGGAACTTCCTCGACACCGTGCCGGTCCATCGGGAGCCGATCCAGAGCCCCGAACCGGAGCTCGCGGAGCAGTGGCCCGCCAACGGCCAGCAGCGCAACTTCTTCCGGCTCGACCAGAACAACGCCGCGACCCAGCAGGTCGCCACCCAGGCGGCCTACGACGAGGGGATGGACGTCATCCTCACCTCGGGCCGGCAGGTCGAACACCAGGGCGGCGGCGCCGAGACGCGCAACAACGTCTACACGGCCGACCGCCAGCCCCACATGTACGCCGAGATCCACCCCGACCTGGCCGAGGAGCTCGATCTGGTCGGCGGCGAGGACCACGTGATCATCACCTCGGCCGACGCCGACAAGGGCTCGATCCTGGTGAAGGCGAAGGTGACCTACCGACCGCAGGGCGACGACGAGGTGTTCCTCCCCTACCACTGGGGCGGGATGGCCCACGGCAAGGACATGAGCGACAACTACCCGGACGGGACCCAGCCGATGGCGATCGGCGACAGCGCGAACTTCGTCACGCCGAGCGGGTTCGACGTCGAGACCCAGATGCAGGAGACGAAGGCGGGGCTCGTCCGGGTCGAGAAGGCGACCGAGGAGCGCATCGAGGAGTACGACATGGAGTTCATCGACGAGTACCCACAGGACGAGGCCGGCATCGGTCGCTCCTACCAGTGGGACGTGCGAAACCACGACATGCAAGCGACGGGGGACGACTAAAATGTCAACGAACGAACCGACGGAAGCGAGACTCAGCAACGGCGTGATGAGCACCGGCGAGGGGATGCGGATCTTCCCCGACGTCGAGGCCTGTATCGACTGTGGCGGCTGCGTGGTCGCCTGCAAACGCACCTGGGACGTCGAGATCAGCAACCAGCGCATCGACATCACGACGATGCTCGAGGGCCACGAGGCCGACGAGGGGTTCAACGGCCACCAGACCCGGGCGATCGACGAGGGCGCGAACCCGGGCGAGACCCACCTCCCGATGCAGTGTTATCACTGCGAGAACGCCCCCTGTGTCTCGGTCTGCCCGACCGACGCCCTCCAGAAGAAGGACAACGAGTTCGTCGAGGTCGTCGACGACCTCTGTATCGGCTGTCAGTACTGCCTTTCCGGATGCCCGTTCGGCGCGCCCCAGTTCCCCGAGAGCGAGGACGGCCTCAACGCCGTCGTCGGCTCGGGTGGCGTGATGGACAAGTGTACCGGCTGTGAGGAGCGCCAGGACGCCGGCCAGGGACCGGCCTGTGCCGAGGAGTGTGCGACCAACGCGATCCTCGTCGGCTCGTCGGGCCAGATCGCCGACGAGCTCGAGAAGCGCGACAGCGGCGCGTTCTTCAACGAGACGGCGATGGAGATCATCTTCGGCGACGACGCGAGGATGTTCGACCAATGAGCGACGGCCAGGGTTCCGAGGCCGACGCGGACACGGATCCTGACTCCGAGACCGAGGTCGCCGCCGCAGAGGATCCGAACGAGCCCACCGAGGTGCGCCGCGGGCTCTCGGACCGGGCGGCGTTCTGGACCAGCGGGGTCCTCGCGCTCGTCATCGCGGTGGGGTCGGTCTGGCTGGTCGGCATTCGGGGCATCCACTTCGAGGCGCTCAACCGGGTCTCGCCGACGATCGAGGGCGGCGGCGTCGGCGCGGCGTGGGTCCAGGGCAACACCCTGCCCGCGCTCGATTGGATGATCACGCTCGTCCACGTCGCCGACGTGCTCATGGGCGTGGGCATCCTCGTGATGTTCTTCGTCCACTGGATCGCCTTCCGCCGGCTGGCCGCGCGTATGCGCCCGCCGGACGCACCCCGGCGGAGCGACGAGGCCGTCGCGACGGACGGTGGTGAGCGATCCAATGGATCGCGATCCTCGTCGGATTTCCGATCCGACGGAGGCAGCGAGGCGCGACCGACGGGAGCGCCTCGGGACCGCGAGCGGGCCGGACCCGCGAGCGATGGAGGTGAGGCCGAATGACCAACCTCGACCACGGGAAGTTCTCCCGCGTGACGACGATGTTCCACTCGCTGCTCGCGCTGACGGTGTTTCTCCTCTTCTTCACGGGCTACGCCGTCGCGTTCAACGCCGAGCTGTGGTGGCTCGTCGAGCTCATGGGCGGCAACCAGGGCGTGCTCGCGGTCCACCGGATCGCCGGCTTCGCGCTGATCTTCCTGACCGCCTTCTGGGTGCTCTACATGCTGCTTCGGATGGGTGGCTCGGTGGGCATCACCGCGGTGCTCCCGAACCTCGCCGACATCCAGGCGTTCGTTCAGGACGTGAAGTTCGCCTTCGGGATGGTCGACGAGCGCCACCCCAACGCCCGCCAGTTCGCGGGCTACTCGGCCGACGAGATCCCGCTGATCTCCTACATCGGCAAGGGCGTCATCGCGATCTTCACCGTCGAGCTCATCCTGCTGATGGTCTCCGGGCTACTGATCTGGCAGCAGTCGGTGCTGATCGACTTCTACAACTCCCAGTCGGTCGTCACCGCCTTCGTCGGCTTCCACGGCCTGCTGGGCGTGATCATGATGATGGGTGTGATGTTCCACACGTTCGAGCACGGCTTCCACCCCGCGTTCTACCCGGTCGAGATGAAGGCGTTCCTGCCGAAGGCCGACACCCCCGAGTTCCACGGCGAGGCCGAGGGCGAGTCGGTGACCGGCATCGAGCGCCTCCGACTTAAACCCAGCTGGGGCTGGGTGACGAACGTGATGGGCGTACTGACGCTGATCGGGATCGTCAGCGTATTGATCGCGAGCATGGACTACGGCGGCTACCCGATCAGCGAGACGCTGGTGTTCGACGAGGGCAGCCTGCTCCGGACCGTCGGCGTGAATATCGGCATCCTCGTGCTGTTCGTCGGGCTGTTCCTCTCGATGTACGGCAACGTCCTCCGGGCGCGATACATGCGCCAGATCGAACGGGAGGACCGACGCGCGGCCGCGACCGACGGCGGCGAGCCGAGCGACGCGAGGTGACCGTCGGAAGGCGAGCGAGACGAGCCTTCCGGAAGCAAGCGCGAGTGACACGAGCGCGATCCATATCGGGAAAACGGTCGGATAGCGGTGAGCCGAACGAAGCGCAGTGCTCCCGTCGAAGCGAGGTCCGTCGGCGACACGACCGCCGACTGACCCGGCGCTAGTTCCCGCCCGAAGGCGACTTTCGATAGACGACTCCGTTTCTCGGGCCGAATCCGGTTCCGCTCCGGATTGGTCTATCGATCACCTCGACGGCCGTTCCCGTCGTGGAGTCGATCGAACGTTCGCGGCCGGTCAGTTGACCATGTCGGTCGCCTCCTCGGAGAGCTCGACCATCACGTCGTTTCTCGTCTGGCTGTCGATCTGGTCGAGGTTTCGGGTCAGGACCTCGAGGATGTCCTTCGGCTCGGGGTAGACCAGCATGTTGCCGTCGGCGTCCTCCATCACCAGCTGGGTGTCGGCGAGGTTCACCCGGTTGCCCTCGATGCTCGCGACGATGGCGGGCAGCGCCTCCGCACCCCCCGTGTCGCCGTCCTCGACCATCGTGATGTAGAGGCTCTCGAGGCCGATCATGTCCTTGTACTCGCGGACCTGTTTGGCGCACTCGACCATGTCCTGCGTGACGGTGGTCTTCTGGGGGTTGCCGTGTTCGCCGTCGAAACAGTGCTTGCACACCCGCAGCTCCATTCTCATGCCCTCGACTTGCCGGCGCGGAGCCATTACGCTGTTGCCCTCGTGGCATCCGAAACGCTTAGTGAGACGCGCGGGTAGCCAGAACGTATGGTAGAATACTACGTGTACGTCTCGCTCGTCATGCTCATGGCGGTGGGCGGGATGCTCGCGGTCGCGTTCACGACCCGCGACATCCGCGGGCGGGGGGGATTCGCCCTCGACATCGCCTCGGCGGTCGTGGTCGGCCTCTTCATCGCTGCCCTCGCCTGGACGACGGTACTGTGACGTCTTCGCCGAGCTCCGGCGCGCTCGCCTCGTACCCCCCTTCTCGAAGCTCCTCCGCGAACGCCCCACACCGATCGCCGTGGTTCACCAGTATCGGCGTCTCCTCGTAGCTCGAGAGGAACGATAGCAGCCCCTCGCGGTCGGCATGTGCCGAGAAGTCGTAGGACTCGACGCGCGCGGCGACCGGCATCACTCTGCCGTCTATCTCCGCGCTGCCGGTATCGAGCAGCTCGCGGCCGGGCGTGCCCTCGACCTGGTAGCCCGTCATCGCGATCTTGTTGACCGGGCTCCCCCTGATCTCGGGGATGTACGTCATCGCCGGGCCCCCAGACAGCATCCCGCTGGTGGTGACGATCGCCGCGTTCTGCTCGGCGATCCGTTTCCGCTGGCCGTCCCGGCCGGTGACGAACCGGGCGTGGGAGGTCGCGCGTTTGAGCGCCGCGGGGTCCCGGACGAACCCCGGGTGCCGTCGCAGCATCCGCGTCACCCCTTTGCCCATCCCGTCGACGTAACAGGGGATGTCGTACTCCGCACAGACCAGCAGCAGCTCCTGTGTCCGTCCGATGGCGAACGCGGGGACGACGACGGTGCCGCCCTCCCAGAGGGTCGTCCGGACGCTCTCGGCGAACCGTTCCTCGACCTCCGAGCGCGGATCGTGTTCGACGTCCGAGTAGGTGCTCTCGCAGATCACGAGGTCGGCCTCGGGCCGGGCGGTCGTGGCCGGGACCAGCCGTTGGGAGTCGGTGTGGAAGTCGCCGGTGTAGAGCAGCCGGCTCTCGCCGTCGCTGATCAGGACGTGCGCGCTGCCGGGGATGTGGCCCGCATTGTAGAGGGTGACCTCGTAGCCGGCGGCCTCGAAGGGCTCGCCGTAGCCGTGGGTCTCCGAGACCTGGGTGAGCCGCGCGACGTCGGTCTCGGTGAACGGACAACGGTAGGAGCCCCCGTGGAGCTTCAGGGTGTCGCGGGCGAGCGTCGTCGCGAGCTCCCCCGTAGGGGGTGTCCAGTGAACTGGCGGGCGTGCCTCGCCGGAGAGCAGCGCGGGCACCGCCCCGGCGTGATCGAGGTGCCCGTGGGAGACGACCACGGCGTCGGGCTCGCAGTCGAGCGGCAGGCGCGGCGGGTTGTCGGTGCTCATCCCGAAATCTATGAGCAGCGACCCGTCGATGAGAACCGCGCTGCGCCCGATCTCCCCGGCGCCGCCGAGGAACTCGATGTCCATTACCCCGTATCGGAACCCGGGCGGTTTGTGCCCGTCGATACGTGAGACCCTCACTCGGTGGAACGAGGCCGGTTCAACACCCTTTTTACCCGCGCCCGTCTGATTTCGGGCATGGCAGACTTCAAGGTCGTCGTCTCGGACCCCGAAACGGGTGCGACCTACCAGCGCGACGTGGACGGACAGGACGCGAACCGGTTCCTCGGCCGCGACCTCGGCGAGGAGGTCGACGGGGACTCGGTGGGCCTCTCGGGCTACTCGCTCGAGCTCACCGGCGGCTCGGACAGGGCGGGTCGTCCGCTCCGCGACGACGTCTCGGGCCCGAACCTCAAGCAGGTCCTGCTCACGGGCGGCACCGGCTACAAGCCCCAGCACGACGGCGAGCGAAAGCGCGTCACCGTCCGCGGTCGCGAGATCAGCGAGGAGGTCGTCCAGATCAACGCCAAGATCTCGGCCTACGGCGACGGAAGCGTCGAGGACGCGTTCGGCGAGGGCGGCGAGGACGCCGACGACGAGTAACCCTCTTTCATGGATCGGATCTCGAGCGAGAACCCGGCAGTCGAGACGCTGCGCGCGACCGTCGCGCGCCACGGCGGCTCGCGCAAGCGCATCGACCTCCCGGAGGGTTCGCTGCCCGAGGGCGAGGTCGTCCGCCTCGTGATCGACGGGACGACCTACCACGCGAAAGTCGAGGGCGGGTTCGCCGACGGCCCGCACATCAGCGGCGCCTACGAGAGCCCGGACATGGCCCGCGAGCGCACCGGGACCGACCACCTCGGGAGCTGGCTCGAGGACGTCGGGCGGTCCGTCGACGGCTCGGTGCTGGTCGACGTCATCGAACCCGACTTCGCCTACGGGCTGCGCGAGCCCGGCGAGGAGGCGGTCTACGAGGCCGTCGAGAAGCCGAAGGAGAGCCTCGCGAACATCGCCCGGAACCTGGAGGACGCCGACTCGTGAGCCGGCTCGAGGAGTTCCTGGCGGGCGAGCGCCACGAGGACGTCGCGATCTACCTCGCCGAGGACGTCGTCGACGACCTGGGCAAGCTCGCCGACTACGGCGAGGAGGTCGAGGACGGGATCGTGCTCGTCGTTCCCGGCGAGAGCGGGCGAAACGCCTTCTCGAAAGTCGCCGGGAAGGACGCGATGGGCTTCGCGAAGGAGGCCATGGGCGAGGAAGGGGAGATCGAGACCGACCTCGCCGGAGGGACCTGCCCCGCCTGCGGGAGCGCGGAGTTCCGCTTCACCTTCGCCTTCTCCGAGGAGCAGAACGAGGAGGTCGGCGGCCGGTACGCCGAGGGCGACGTGATCCACGCCTACGCCCAGTGCTCGTGTGGCACCGCCTTCTCGGATCGCTGGGTCGTCGGCGAGCGCGACGCGGACGGTTCCGACTGATTCGTTCCCGCAAACCGTTTATCGACGGGTTCCCCCCCCGCCGTCCCGATGAGCGACCTCGAGGCGGTCGCTAGCGGACCTCGTCGGCGGCAGCCACGAGCTCCCGGACCCGCTTTTCGTCCACGGACGCGGTCGTCTCGGCACCCTCCTTGAGCGCGGTGCCGACGATGGCCCCGTCCGCCACCGTGAGCACGTCGCCGACCGTTTCGGCGGTGACCCCGCTGCCGACGAACACCGGCGCGTCCAGCCCCCGCTCGTCGCGGGCCGCCACCGTCGCCGAGAGGCGGTCGCCGGCGACGGCGTGGCCCGTGCCGGCGCCGCTGACGACGAGCCCGTCGGCGAGCCCGCGCCCGATCGCCTCGGCCACCTCCTCTCCGTCAGGCTCGTCGGGTGCGCGCTCAGCGAGCGGCGCGGAGTGTTTCACGTCGACGTCGGCGAGGACGGCGACGTCGCTCTCGAGCGCCTCGCGCAGGCGCATGGTCTCGTGAGCCCGACCCTCGACGATCCCCTGGTCGGTCACCCGCGCGCCGACGTGGACGTTCACCCGGACGAACTCGGCACCGGTCGCGCTCGCGACCGAGAGGGCGGCCGCGGCGTCGTTTCGCAGGACGTTGATCCCCAGCGGGAGGTCGACGGCCTCGCGGAGCTCGGTCGCCACCCGGGTCATCGACGCGACGACGTGTTTGGGCACGTCGTCGGGGTAGAAGGGCGCGTCCCCGAAGTTCTCGACCATCAGGGCGTCGACCCCGCCCGCCTCGAGCCGGCGCGCGTCGCGTACGGCGGCCTCGCGGACCGCCTCGAAGTCGCCGTCGTGTTTCGGCGCGCCGGGGAGCGCGGCGAGGTGGACCATGCCGACGATCGGCCTCTCGACACCGATCGCGTCGAGGTGCATACACGGCGATACGGGGGTCGGCAGTTAAGCGTCGCGTTCGCTCCCGGCGAGCTCAGGAGACGAACGGCTCCGAGGGACCTATTCCGCTCCGGTGGGTAGGGCCCGACATGTCCCACGAGACGCGCGGCGAGACCCGCCGCGGGCTGTTGCTCTCGACGCGCGAGTGGAAGGTCGTCTTCATCGCGACCGCGCTGATGGTGCTCAACGTCCTGCTGATGGCCGTCCTCGCGACGACGCCGCTCGCGGCGGTCAACGACGCGCTGTTCTCGGCGCCGATCCTCGGCGTGCTCGTCTACGGCGCGGCGCTGTTCGTCGGCGAATGGGTGGCCGAACGGGGCGTGACGAACGGCAACGGTCCCCTGGCGCTCGTCGGCCTGGTGATCCTCCAGGGCGCCTTCGGCACCTTCGGCGCGGGCGTGCTCTCCTTCGCCCCGCCCGAACTCCGGCTCACCGCGCTCGCGATCACTGCCGCCGTCACCGGCGGGCTGACCCTCCTGCTCGCGCTCTACGTCTACGCCCGCTCGAAGTCGTTCGACCGGTGGTCGACCTACTCCATGGGCGCCTTCCTGCTCGGGATCGGTGCCATCGCCGTCGGCACGTTCGTCGAACCCCTCCTGTTGCTCGCGGGGTTCGTCCTGATCCTCGCGGGCTTTCTCTTCCGGCTGGGCTGGGAGATCTGGCGCGTGCGCGAGCGTCGCGACCTTCCCGCTACCCTCGCCGGGATCGGGGTCTATATCGCCGCCATGGGCGTGTTCGTCCACGTCCTCCAGATCGTCCTGCGCCTGCTCGCCCGCCGGGAGTGAGGGAAGGTTTTTCGCCCCCCGCCGTGAGCGGGTGGTATGTCGCTCACGCTGCGGCCCGCGACCGCCGACGACGCGGCCGCGATCCGCCGTATCTACGCCCCGTTCGTCGAGGACTCGATCGTCTCCTTCGAGACCCACCCGCCGACCGCCACCGAGGTCGGGACCCGGATCGCGAAGAAAACCGAACGCTACCCGTGGCTCGTCTGCGAGTCCGAGGAGGTCGTCGGCTACGCCTACGCCGGCGCCCACAGGGATCGTGACGCCTACCGCTGGTCGGTCGACGTCTCCGTCTACGTCGACCCCGATCACCACCGTCGGGGGATCGCACGCGCGCTCTACGCCGCGCTGTTCGAGCTGTTGGAGGAGCAGGGCTTTTTCAACGCCTACGCCGGGATCGCGCTGCCCAACGACGCGAGCACCACCTTTCACGAGTCGACCGGGTTCGAGCCGGTCGGCACCTATCACGACGTGGGTCACAAGGACGGCGAGTGGCACGACGTCCGGTGGTATCAGCGGGCGCTCGACGACCGGCCGGCCGACCCGGAGCCGCCGACCCCGTACCCGGCGATCGCGGGCGCTACCGTCGACGGCGCGGTCGAGACCGGCGCGTCACTCCTCGAGGGCTGAGTCGTCCCCTGCGGCCGCCTCGCCCTCGTCCGCCCCGCCTTCCGCTTCGCTCTCCTCGTCTCTCTCGTCTCCCTCGGCTTCCCGTTCCTCGTCCGCCTCAAGCGTCCGGAAGGCCTCCAGGATCACCCGCTTGGTCGTCGCGCCGCGGGTCGTCCAGTGGTGGGCGTAATCCAGCATGTCCTCGTAGATGTCGGGCTTGCAGCCCGCGGCCTTCGGGTGGCCCCCGCCGTTGACCTGCCCCGCGACCTCGTGGCACCGCTCGAACGCGTCGGTCCCGCGGATCGACGCCGACCCGGCGGGCTTGACGATCACCGAGGCGTCCGCGCCCTGCTCGCGCATGGCTTCCGCGACCTCGTTCTGCGAACACCGCCCGTAGGTGACGCCGACGGTCCACGGGCCGATCTCCTTGAGCTCGCCTCGCTTCACCGCCAGCTCGATCAGCGCCTCCTTCTCGACGCGCTTCTCCGCGAGGAACTCGAGCACTTCCTCGGGGAGGTCCGCGCCGTGCTCGGCGACGACCTCGACGTAGTCCTCGGGTTCCGACCAGTAGGAGAAATCCGCCAGGTCGTCGCTGCGGGGGTCCTCGCGCAGCCAGAGGTCGTGGTCGCGGGTGACGGCCGCCAGTTCGACGAGGTGGCGGGGAACATCGAAATCGAGCGACCGGACCGCCACGTCGGCGGTACACTCCTCGTCGCTATCGCCGACGACGAGGTCCGCACCGGCCTCCCGGACGCTTTCGGCCACCTCGTCGTCCCACTGGTGGTGGTCGAACCAGCGAACCTCGCTCGCAGTCCCGACGGCGGCGTCGAGCTCCTCGTCGACGTACTCGAACTTGTCGGGACAGAGGTCGCAGACGAACAGCCGGATCCCCTCCTCGCCGTACTCGGCGACCCGTTCGAGGGAGTCCTCGATCTCGTGGGGGCTCGTCGGGAGCAGTGCGGCCGCGCCGTACAGTTCCCGGAGGATCGCCACGCAGGCCAGCCCGTCGGCGTCGGGGTCGGCGATGACCGCGGTCTCCACGCCGTCGAGCGCTTCCTCGGCGGCCGCGTCCTCGGCGGCCTCCTCGAACTCGTCGGGGTAGAAGAAGCCGGTGCCCGGCAGCACGGACTTCCGGGAGAGCGGCAGGTCGCCGTCGATGAGGGTCTCGTCCATGGCCGATCCAGCGCGCCCGGAGGGAAAGCGTCCCCGGTTCCCGGCGCCAGTCAGGCGCCGACCGCGGATTCGGCGTCAGCGCTCTCCTCGAGCTGGCGGACGGTCAGCACGGGCACGGGGCAGGTCCGGACGACGCCCTCGGCGATGCTACCGAGCAGGAGGCGGTTCTCGCCGTGGCGGCCCCTCGTTCCGGTGGCGACGACGTCGACGTCGTGATCGCGGGCGTATTCGCAGATCTCGACGACGGGCCGGCCCTCGCGGACGGCAGTGACGACCTCGCCGCCGGCGGCCTCGCGGACGGTCTCGAGGGCGTCCTCGCCCTGCCGTTCGAGCGCCTCGTGGAGGTCGCCCTTGAGCCCCTCGGGCGAGGCGTCGACCTCCGTGCTGTCGACGACGTACAGCGCGTGGACGGTGGCGTCGAACCGGTTCGCGAGGTCGGCCGCGACGTTCACGGCGCGCGCGACGCTCTCGGAGCCGTCGGTGGCGATGACGACGGTATCGAACATGCCGGCCCTACCGCGGCGGGGAGGATAAAACCATCTCCTGGGGGGATGGGTTTTTGGCCCGGGCTGACACAGTGGTTCACATGAGCGAGCCACTCGCGGTCGGGACGGTCCTCGTTCCGGTCGACGGAAGCGACGAGTCGGTCACGGCGGTCGAGTACGCCGTCGCGATCGCCGAGAAGTACGACGCGTCGGTCCACGTCGTCTACATCCTCGGCGAGGAGGTCGTGCGCGCGATCGAGTCGGGCAGCGTCGACGACGACGCGGTCGCGGCCGAGACCGACGCGTTCGTCGAGCGGACTGCCGAGATCGCCGAGGAGTCCGGCGTCGAGGCCAACACCTCGACCGCCTACGGCTTCTCGCCGACCCAGAAGACCCGCCATCCCGGCAGCGCCGTCCTCGACTGTGCGGAGTCGGTCGAGGCGGACTTCCTCGTCATCCCCCGGGAGCCGACGACCGACGGCCCCGGCGAGCTCCTCGAACGCGCCGCGGAGTACGTCCTGCTGTACGCGAGCCAGCCCGTCCTCTCGACCTAGCGCAGCCGGAGGGTCATCTCGAGCTCGAAGCTCTCCACGCTGCTCGACTCGAAGCCGACCGACTCGTAGAGGCCCACCGCGGGGTGGTTCCAGCGCTCGACGGTGAGCCAGACCTTCTCGACGCCCTCGCGCTCGCCGTGGCCCAACAGCGCGCGGATGAGCCGCGAGCCGATCCCCGCCCCCTGGTAGTCCTGGTGGACGAAGATCGCCAGTTCGGTCGCGTCGTCGCCGTCGGGAACGAGCGTGGCGTGGCCGACCACGCGCTCGTCGTCATCGGAGGTGTCGACGGCGATCACGTCCTGGCCCTCGTCGAGGATGACGTCGAGCCAGCTCCGCACGCGCTCCTCGCGGGCCGGCGGGATCCCCTGGGCTCGGTCCGAGGGGTCGAAGGTGTCGTACATCTCACAGAGCGCGTCGAACCACCGCTCGTCGTAGACGAGCAGTTCGATATCGCGGCCCTCGCGGTCCTCGAACTCGATCGGCGGGGCCTCGAACGGGCCCGCGGGCTCGTCGGGATAGTCGTAGTCGGGCATCTATCTGACGAGGGTGACGCTGGTTTCGGCGTTCAGGACGACGAACTCCGCGACCTGCCCGACCCGGATCTTGCCCATCGGGCTGCGTTCGCCCCCGCCGATGACGATCTGGTCGTACTCCCCGCCGTCGCCCTCCTCGACGAGCATCGCGCCGGGATCGCCCTCGAGGTGGCGGATGTCGGGTTCGAGGTCGTACTCCGAGAGGGTCCGCTCGACCTTCGATTCGATCTCGTCGGGGCTCATCTCCGTGTCCGGGTTGTCGAGGATCGCGACGGTCAACGAGTCGCCCGCCTCCGCCGCCCGCTCGGCCGTCTGCGTGAGCGCGTGCCAGGAGTCGTCGCTACCGCCGATACCAAGCAGGAGTCTCATAGCCGGCGGTTCGGGGCCTCCTCGCAAAAGCCTACCGGGCGATACGCTTTTTCCCCCGCCTCCGAAAACCCATCCATGCCCAACCGCCCCTCGGACCCCGAGACGACCGACGACGAGCCCCGCGACGCCGGAGCGAACGCCGACGGGCCTAACGACGATTCGGGCCCCGACCCGGCCGCAAACGCGGACGCGGAGGAGCCCGAGATCCCGGCGGACGTCCGCCGGTACGCCCGCTTCACGAAGATGGACGGCGCGGCCTACGACCGGGTCAACGGCTTCCTCCGGGACCGCACGTACGTCACCGCCCGCGAGTGGGCGATCGCCCGCCTGTGTGCCGATTTCCGCACCGAGACCGGCGTCGAGATGACGAAGATCGGTGAGAACCTCCCGGAGCTCGTGCCCTTTATGACCGACACCTACTCGCCCCAGGCCGTCAACCAGGCCCGCTCGTCGTTCGACGACAAGGTGACGAAGTCGGGCGCGACCTTCCTCTACGGCGCGATGAGCGGCTTCTACACCGCCGAGGAGCTCGACGATCTGATGTACGAGGTCACCGAGGTCGCGAAGTTCCTGCTCGAGGTCGAGGGCGCGGACCTGGCGGTCAGCGAGGAGCTCGACGTCGAGGACCGCATCTCGGAGGTGATGCGCGACGTCCGCCGCTCGAGCGAGCAGCTGCGCGCCGAGGAGACGGGCCATGACCACGACGTCTGTCCCCACTGCGGCGAGAAGCTGGAGTGAGCCAGCCCGCCAGCTACCCGCGGACGTTCCTGCCGACCGCCCCGCCGAACGCCTCGTCCTTTCCGTCCGCCTCGCCTCGCTCGTAGACGACCGACCCTCGGACCAGCGTCAGCTCGGGGAAGACCCCGTCGCGGCCCTCGAAGGGGGTCCAACCCGCCTTCGAGTGCAGCGCCTCGCCGCGGATCGTCTCCACTCGTTCGGGGTCGTACAGCGCGAGATCGGCGTCCATCCCCTCCCTGACTTCCCCTTTCCGGGGCAGCTCGAAGAGCCGTGCGGGGTTCGTCGCCGTGAGGTCCCGTACCCGCTCGCGGCTCAGCTCGCCGCGCTCGGCGGCCGCGAGCAGGAGGGGAACCATCGTCTCGACGCCGGGGACGCCGCTCGGCGCTTCACGGATCCCCGTCTCCTTCTCCTCGCGGGTGTGGGGCGCGTGGTCGGTCGCGACGAGGTCGACGGTGCCGTCCCGGACCCGCTCGAAGACCGCCTCCCTGCGCTCCTCGTTCCGGAGCGGCGGGTTCATTCGGCCGTAGGTCCCCAGGTCGTCGAGGTCGTCCCGGGAGAGGAAGAGGTGGTGGGGACAGACCTCGCAGGTCGCGCCCGCCTCGCTCGCGGCGTCGATCCCCTCGGGCGTGGTCGTGTGCGCGACGTGGACCCGCGCGCCGCTCCCGCTGCCGACCTCGCAGGCGCGTTCGATCGCCCTGACCTCGGCGTCGGCGCTCCGGTAGGTGCTCCAGGCGTCGGCGTCCGCGTCGCGGCCGACCCCCTCGCCCGCGTTCGAGAGGGCGTCCTCGTCGAACAGCGTCGCGTCCTCGGCGTGGACGGTGACGGTCACGTCCTCCGCGGCGGCCCGCCCGACCGCCTCCTCGAACAGTTCGGCGTCGATCCCCATCTCACCGGTCGAGTCGGCCAGGAAGACCTCCCCGAGGGCGAACAGCGGGCGGTCGAACAGCTCGTCGGGATCCCAGTCCTCGATCACGCCGCCGTTGATCCCGTAATCGACGTACGACTCGCGGGCCAGCTCGGCCTTCCCGTCGAAGCCCGCCCCGTCGACCGTCGGCGGGTCGGTGTTGGGCTGGTCGACGACCGTCGTGACCCCGCCCGCGGCGGCGCTCCTCGACCCCGTCTCCCAGGTCTCCTTGTGTGGAAAGCCCGGCTCGCGGAAGTGGACGTGGGCGTCGATCGCGCCCGGCAGGAGCAGCTTCCCGTCGGCGTCGACGTCGGGCTCGCCCCCTAGGGAACCGACGGCGTCGATCCGTTCGCCCTCGACCCGCACGTCGACCGTCCGGCCGTTCGCGAGCGTGGCGTTCGCGATGAGCATACCCCCTCTCTCGGGCCCCGCGGCCTACGGTTTTCGGTCGGCCCGTTCGATCTCCCGCGAAGCGTCGCCGACCAGTCGCTCCTCGATCGCCCGCACGACCCGCACGGGATCGTCCGGCCCGCCCGCGCGGGCGACGCTGCCCACCGAGTCGGGGTCGAAGGGGATCGAGAGGGCGTCGTACACGGGAGAAAGGACGCCCCTGATCTCCCCGCGATCCGCGACGATCACGACCCCGGAGACGAGCGCAGCTCTGTTGGTAACGCGCTGGGCGATCCCGACGATCTTCCCGTCGCTCGACAGCGAGTGGGCGCCCGGACAGAAGCTATTGGGGGGTTCGCCCCGCTCGGCCGCGACCCCGAGGTCGGCCAGAGCTTCTCGCACCCGGTCGGCCGCCTCGTCATAGCGCTCGTCCAGCCCCGTCCGAGCGTCCTCGATCGGAACCGCGCGGGCGAACGCCAGCGTCGACCCGGCGTAGGCGACCGCCCGGCCGCCGACGCTTCGTTCGACCGGCTCGAATCCGCGCTCCTCGGCGATTCGCCGGGCCTCCCCATAGCCCGGTTCGTTCGCGTCCCGCCGGCCGAACGCGAGCTGCCTGTGGGGCGTCCAGACCCGGACTGCGGGCTCGCGGGTCTCGCCCGCCCTGTCGAGCAGCTCCCGCGTCAGTCGCCGGTCCGCCTCGAGGGAGCCCGCCCGTCCACGAACCACGCGCATGCGCCCTCTAGAAGGCGACGGGGCTAAACCCCCGCGCCCGAATCCCCCGGTCATGGTCGTCCTTTCCGCGGAGGTCCTCTCGCGCTACCCCCGCTTCTCGCTGTACAACTCGCCGTACCCGGCCCACGACCGGGGGTGCGCGATCGACCTCTACCCCGCCGAGGGCGCGCCGAGTCCCGTCGCCGGCGAGGTGCTCGAGACCCGGACGGTTCGCGCCCCGCAGAAACCCTACGCGCCCGAGAACGACCACCTGCTCCTGATCGACTGCGGGGAGCGAATCGCCCGGATCCTCCACGTCGATCCCGCGGTCGCGGCCGGCGACCGTATCGAGGTCGGCGACCCGTTGGGAACCACCCTCCGCGCGGGCTTCTTCGCGCCCTGGGTCGACGACCACGTTCACCTGGGGTTTCGCGCGCCCGACACGAACCCCTATCGGGCCTCAGGGTCGCTCCCGATAGAGCTCGAAACGGCGGTCGAGCCGGTCGCGTGGGACGGGACGGGACGCGTGATCGCCGTCGGCGAGACGTTCGTCGTGCTCGACTCGCCGGCCCATCCTGCACCCGGCGACCGATTCGCGGGGATCGCCGCCGGTTCAGGGGAAACGGCGCTCGACGGCGGCCTGCCCCACTACGAGGGCGGCGGGGCGCTCGCGGGCGCGTCGGGACCGATCGAACTGCTCGGCGAGCGGGTCGGTCTCGCCGAGGGGCGCGACGTAGCGTGGGACCCGATCGAGGTCCGCGCGAACGGCGAGGCGATCACCGGACTCTCGCTGTTCGCCGGCCGGGAGACGCTCGGCGCGAAGCTCGTCTGTCCGGGCCACGAGTTCTCGATCGGCGACCGGATCGAGGTCGCGATCCGAGGCCGGTGAGTACAAGTCCTCGGGCTCTGGACTGGGCGTATGACCGACATCGCCGTCGACGGCGCGTTTCTCCAGGAGTACATCGACGAGCACCACGAGTTCCTCTCGTGGCTCGGGGCGGGCGTCGACGAGCTGGAGGAGGGTCGAATGGTCATGTCGATCCCCTACGACGACAAGCTCACCAACGCCCATCCCGAGGGCCGGGACGTCCGCCCGGAGGTCAACGGCGGGGTCGCCGCCACGCTGATCGACACCGCCGGCGGGCTGGCGCTGCGGACGACCCTCGACGACCCGCTGGAGGGCGGGGTGGCGACGATCAACCTGAACGTCAACTACCTCGAACGCGCGACCGACGACCTGCGGGCGACCGCGGAGGTGGTCCGCTCGGGACGGTCGGTCGGCGTCAGCGAGATCACCGTCGAGAGCGAGACCGACGACGGCCCGAAGTCCATCGCAACCGGCCAGGGCGCCTACCGGCTGTTTCGGTAGGCGCGACGTGCTCGCGTCGAACCGCCGCCAACCGTCGCGGGCGCCTCCCGGCCTCACTCGAACTCGAGCCCCGCCCTGGTCGTCGCCTCGCCGAACAGCCACTCGGAGTGCTCGACGGCGTACTCCAGGTGGTCCTCCTCGATGTAGCCCAGCGCGTCCTCGACCACGACGGGCCGGAAGTCGCGCAGCCCGGCGCTTGCGGCCGTATGGAGGACGCAGACGTTCGCCAGCGTGCCACAGATCACCAGGTCGTCGATCCCGCGGGCGGTGAGCCAGCCCTCGAGCTCGGTCTCGTAGAACGCGTCGTAGGTGTGTTTCTCGACGACGTGGTCGCCCTCCTCGGGTTCGAGCGCCTCGACGATCTCGGCCTCCCACGATCCTTCGACGACGTGCTCGCCCCAGCGCTCGAACTCGTCGTAGTAGTGGTTCCCGTCGAACTGGCCCGGCGGGTGGACGTCCCGGGTGTAGAGCACCTGCGCGCCGACCTCACGGGCGGTCTCGATCACGTCGCCGACGGGCTCGATCGCCTCCCCGATCGCGGGCGCGTAGAGACTCCCCTCCTCGTGACAGAAGCCGTTCTGCATGTCGACGACGACGAGCGCCGTCGAGTCGGGATCGAATCGCATACCCTCTACTGGAGTCCGGGGAACCGTAACTGTGTGGCACGGCGCATGGTTTTTCCTCCCCCGGTCCGACGGGTGGGTATGCGCCGTCCCGCGGTCCTCCTCGTCGCCCTCGCGTTCTGCCTGCTCGCCGCCGGAAGCGTCGCGCCCCTCGCGCCGACCCCGGTCGAGCCCGCGAGCGCCCAGGCTCACTGGAACGAGTACGAACCCGACGACGAGCTCGGGCTCGGGGCCGACGACGAGCTCACCGACGAGGAGCTCGAGGCGGTCGTCGAGCGCTCGATGGTCCGCGTCGAGGAGGTCCGTGACGTCGAGTTCGATGAGCGCCCGCCCGTGACGGTCGTCACCCGCGAGGAGTTCCGGGAGGAGTACGCCGGCATGGGCGTCGACCCGACCGAGGAGCAGGCCGCCTTCGAGAACGCGCGCCTGCAGGCGCTGTTCCTCGTCGGGGGCGACGAGGACGCCGCCGACGTCCAGGCCGAGAACCTCGACGCCTCCGTCGCCGGCTTCTACTCGTCGGCGACCGGCGAGATCGTCCTCGTGAGCGAGGGCGAACAAGCACGGGTGAACGAGATCACCCTCGCCCACGAGCTCTTCCACGCCTACCAGGACGACGAATGGGGGATCGCCGAGTACGACCGGACGACCCAGGACGGCTCGGGCGCCGACCTCGGGCTGATCGAGGGCGACGCGGTCTACGTCGAGACGCTGTACGCCGAGCGCTGCGAGGCCGACTGGGAGTGCGTGATCCCCGAGGGTGCCGAGCCCGGCGCCGACGAGGGCGACGGGCCCGAACAGCCCGCGAACGTCGGGCTGCTCGTCCTGGAGTTCTTCCCGTACGACGCCGGCCCGGCATTCATCGAGCACGTCCACGAGCAGGGCGGCTGGGACGCCGTCGACGCGCTCTACGACGAGCCGCCCGCGACCGCCGAGCAGGTGATCGACCCCGACGCCTACCCCGACGAGGAGCCCCGCGAGGTGACGATCGAGGACTCCCACTCGGGCGACTGGGAGCGCATCGAGCCCGAGGGCGGCCCCGACCACGACCGGATGGGGATGGCCGCGATCACGACGATGTTCGCGAACCCGCTCTACGACAGCGGCGGGCAGGACTGGGTGCTGCCCGCCGACGACTGGTTCGCCTACGAGGGCACGGAACCCCCGGCCTACGGCGCCTTCGACTACGGCAGCGAGTACGCGACCGGCTGGGACGGCGACCGGCTGCACGCCTACGCCGACGGCGACGAGCTCGGCTACGTCTGGACGCTGGCATGGGAGGGCCCCGAAGACGCGGAGACCTTCGCGGGCGGCTTCGACGACCTTATCGAGTACTGGGGCGGCGAGCGCGCCGAGGACGACACCTACGTCGTCGACGACGGCGGCTACGAAGGGGCGTATCACGTGAGCGTCGAGGACGACACGGTGACGATCACCCACGCGCCCGACGTCGACTCGCTCGCGGAGGTCTCGGCGGACGCCGAGCCCGGCACCGACGAGGGCGCGCCCGAAACCGATGAGGACGCTGAGCCCGACGCGGACGAGGACGACGCCGGAAGCGAGGAGCTGCCCGGCTTCGGGGTCGGCGCCGCGCTCGCTGCGCTCGCGATCGCCGTCGCCCTCCTCGTCCGGCGGCGCTAACCACCTGGTTTTTTCGAGGTCGCCCCCCGAACCCGGGGCATGGACGATCCCTTCGACACGCTCGCCCCCGAGTCGGTCCTCGACGGCTCGGCGACCGATGCCTACTTCCTGCGCACCGAGACGACCCTCGAAGGCGCGGGCAGGAACCCGGACGTCGTCGCCGAGGTGACCGCCGACCAGTTTCCCACGGGGGAGTTCGAGGCGCTGGGCGGCGTGAAGGACGTCGCGAACCTGCTCTCGGGCCGCGACCTCGACGTCCACGCCATCCGCGAGGGGCGGCTGTTCGACGGCGGGCCAGTGATGCGCATCGAGGGCCCCTATCTGGAGTTCGCGCGCTTCGAGACCTCGATCCTGGGCTTCCTCTCGCAGGCGAGCGCCTTCACCAGCGCCGCCCTCGACGTCCGGCGGGCGGCTCCCGACTCGCAGGTGCTCTCCTTCGGCGCCCGGCATCTCCACCCGATGCTCGCGCCGGTCGTCGAGCGCTCGGCGCTGGTCGCCGGCCTCGACGGCATCTCGCACGTCGCCGCCGGGGAGCTGCTGGGCCGGGAGGCCGGCGGGACGATGCCCCACGCGCTGTTGCTCTGCTTCGGGCGCGGCGAGCAGGAGGCGGCGTTCCGGGCGTTCGACGAGGCCGTCGACGAGTCGGTCCCCCGGGTCGCGCTCTGTGACACCTTCTCCGACGAGGTCGAGGAGGTCCTCGGGGCCGTGGCGGCGCTGGGCGACGACCTCGACAGCGTGCGTATCGACACCACCTCCTCGCGCCGGGGTGACTTCCGACACATCCTCCGGGAGCTGCGCTGGCATCTCGACTCGCGGGGCCACGAGGACGTCGGGATCTTCGTTTCGGGCGGGCTCGGACCCGACCAGCTACGCGAGCTCCGGGACGTGGTCGACGGCTTCGGCGTCGGGAGCGCGATCACGAGCGCCGACCCGGTCGACTTCGCGCTCGACATCGTCGAGATCGACGGCGAGCCGATCTCCAAGCGCGGGAAGCTACCAGGAATAAAGGAGGTCTACCGGACGGAGGGGGGCCACCACGTCGGGCTCGCCGGCCGGGAGGACCCCGAGGGCGGGGAGGCGCTGTTGAAGCCGCTGCTCGAGGGTGGGGAGGTCGTCCGGGAGTTCGACATCGACGCGGCGGCAGAACGATTGGGCGAGGACGCCGCGGACGTCCTCTGAGCCGGTTACAGGTTCGAGCGGTGCTCGATCGAGCCGTTGGGCTCGCGCTCGCGGAACACCTCGCCGCTGAACAGCACGACCATCACGTCGTCGTCCTGCCAGGCGGTCGGCGGGAGGCCGGCCTTCCGGCAGGTGCGATCGAGATACTCGCGGGCGCTCCAGTCGTTCTCGGTCGGGATCGTGGGGTAGAGCCAGCCACCCTTGTCGCCGGCATCGACCGCGACCCCGTGGTGGCCGAGCTCCAGGTCGGCCAGCGGGTCGTCGGTCAGCAGCACGTCCCGGACGATGCAGGTCGAGACGACCACGCTACCGAGCTCGGCGGCGTTGAGCTCGGAGCCACACGAGTCGTCGCTCGCGGCGGTGATCGCGGCGTCGACGATGGCGTGGCCCAGGTGATCGTTCGTCTGATAGGTTCCGGCACAGCCCCGGAGGCTCCCGCGACCGCGTGTCGACTCGATTCGAACGAGCGCACCGGTCCGTTGGTAGAAGGCCTCGCGCATGCTTCCGGGCTGCTCGCGCTGGCCGTGACTGACGTAGGACTCGATCGCCTCGCGCGCCAGCTCGACGGCTCGGATGCCGTCCTCATAGCTAAGACGTACGGTCTGGGCCTCGGACATATCCTCTATATAGGAAGTGTCCGCCTTCAAGGCTTCTGTTTGGAGCAGAGCGTCAGACGCGGCCCGTGCGAACGACTTATCCTCCCCAGCCGTGTAGGACGAGTCGGTAGAGGGAGCCCGGCCACCGCGTGCGTGGTTCCGGACGGAACCACGCTAGCGAGGAAAGTCCCCCCACCGTCCGGGCAGGCGACCGGGCGCAAGCCCGGGACGGGAGACCGTCGGCACTGGAACAGAAACGATACCCCTCCCCCCGAGCGATGAGGTCCGCGAACCCGACCCGAGAGGGCGGGGAGTCACCGACCGAGCCTCGACGGGGGAGAACGGATGGAACGGCCACCCTCGCCGGTGCAAGCCCGCTCCACGCGGCGGTTCACGCCGCTACGGTAGCCCGGACACACGGGGCGGGCGCTCAGCCGAATGCCGGGCCGAACAGAAGGGGGCTTACTCCCCTCAGCCGGTTTCTATCGACCCGTACCCGCGGGTGTTCGCCGGGAGTTATTAACCTATCTCCATCGAGATACTAGAGACTAGCTAAAAACGCCGCCGAATTGGCCGCGCGGTTAATAGAAGACGGGAGCCAAGGGTCGACCATGAGCCCCCGGAGTCCCCGCTCCGTGATCGCGCGGTGAGCGGCCACGGCCACGGTCACGACCACGACCACGGCGGCCACGGCCGGCGCGCCCTCGCGATCGCGCTGCTCATCAACACGGTCTTCTTCGTCTTCGAGCTCGCGGGCGCGCTGTATGCGGGCTCGCTGGCGCTGCTGGCCGACGCGATCCACATGCTCACCGACAGCGCGAGCCTCGGGCTCGCCCTGCTGGCGGCCTGGGTAGCGACCCGACCGGCCGACGAGAAGCGGACCTACGGCTACCAGCGCACGGAGGTGCTCGCGGCGCTCGCGAACGGCCTCCTGCTCGTGGTGACGGTGGGATACATCCTCTACGAGGCGGTCGGCCGGTTCCGGGACCCGCCGGCCGTCCAACCGGAGGTGATCGTCGTCGTCGGTCTCGTCGGGCTCGCGGCGAACCTCGCGGCCGCCTACGTGCTGATGGGCGATCGGGACAACCTCAACGTCCGCGGGGCCTTCCTCCACCTGATCGCCGACGCCGGCAGCAGCGTCGCCACCGTCCTCGTCGGGGTCGCGCTGCTCTACACCGACTACCTGATCCTCGACCCTCTCTTCGCCGTCCTGATCTCGGCGGTGATCCTCTACTCCACTCGAGGTCTGCTCGGCGACAGCCTGAACATCCTCCTGCAGGGCACGCCGGGCGACGTCGACGTCGGCGAGGTCCGCTCGTTCCTCGCGGATCTCGATGGGGTGGAGGACGTCCACGACGTCCACGTCTGGGCGCTCTCCTCGAACCGCTACGCCCTCTCGGCCCATCTGGTGGTACGCGAGGGTGTCGACTCCGACGCCGTCCTCGAGCGCTCCCGGTCGGCGCTCCACGACCGTTTCGGGGTCGACCACGCGACGATCCAGACCGAGTCGCCGGCCTACGAGCACCCCGTCGAGCCCGACTGCTACGACGCCGACGGGGTTCGACAGCGATAGACTTAGGAATTCGGCGCGTCTAATACGAGCGATGATGCTCAGTGCCGTCATGGAGGACTACCTCAAAGGCATCTACCAGCTCCAACACGAGGGGAGCGACGAGCGCGTCCGGACCTCGGCGATCGCCGAGCATCTCGACGTGACGCCCCCGACGGTGACGAGCATGCTCTCGAAGCTCGAGGAGCGGGGACTGGCCGAGCGCGAGAAGTACAAGGGCGTCTCGCTCACCACCGAGGGTGAGCGCGTCGCCCTGGAGGTGATCCGCCACCATCGCCTGCTCGAGGCCTACCTCACCGAACACCTCGATTTCACCTGGAGCGAGGTCCACGACGAGGCCGACAGGCTGGAACACCACATCAGCGAGGCCTTCGAGGAGCGCGTGGCGGCGACCCTCGAGGACCCGACGGTCGACCCCCACGGCGCGCCGATCCCGAACGCCGACCTCGAGCCCCCCACCGAGCCCACCGGCGAGGCGCTCGCCGAGTGCGAGGAGGGCACCGTCGTCGAGGTCCGCGAGGTCAGCGACCGCGACCCCGAGGTCCTCGAGTACCTCTCGGAGCACGGCGTCAACCCCGGCGTCCCGCTGACCGTCGAGGAGGTCGCGCCCTTCGGGATGGTGACGGTTCGGGTCGAGAACGGGGCAACGACCTCGCTACCCGAGGACGTCGCGCGCCACGTCCGGGTCGCGCCCGTTCAGACGGCCGGCGGCTGAGCCGCTCGACCGAACTCTAGTTAGACGTACAAAATCTATAAATTAGATCAGCCTAAACCAAATGGCGTGGAGGTGATCCGCACGCGCCCGATGACGGTCGCATCGTGACCGAACGGCCGAGGCCGATACCGGATGAGCTCCTCCACGCCATGTCCGCCATGGCGACTCTGGCAGTCGTGTGATCCACGGACCGAACGCGGTCCGCCATGCGTTCGAGGTTTCTTTCGATCCCTGGTCGGTAACTGATTAGCAACGAGAAACTATTTAGTTAGCCATACCTAAATATCGGCCGATGACGACGAAACGGAACCGACGGGACGTATCGCGCCGGAGCGTGCTCGCCTCGAGTGCCGGGGTCGCGGGGTTCGCGCTGGCCGGATGTGTGGGCGAGGACCCACAGAACGGCGAGGACGAGGGGGTCGGCGGCGACGAGGCGGGCGGCGAGGGTGGCGACGATGCCGAGCACTCGGCCGCGGCCTCCTTCTTCATGCCGTTCGACGTGACCCGACAGGTCGCGGGCGATTCGGTGGACGTCGAGGACCTCGTGCCCGTCGGCGAACACGGCCACGACTGGGACCCCGATCCCGGCACCGTCGAGGGGATCGAGAACGCCGACATGTTCGTCTATACTCGCGAGTTCACGAGCTGGCAGGACGACGCCGCCGACAGCCTCGGGGACGACGAGGACACGATCGTCGTCGATCTCTCGGAGGGCATCGAGTTCATCGACAGCCCCGCCGAGACCAACGACGAGCACTTCTGGATGAACCCCCGGTCGATGCAGGAGGGGGTCCCGAACGTCGTCGACGCTCTCTCGGAGCTCGATCCCGACAACGCCGAGAGCTACGAGGAGAACGGCGAGGCGTTCGTCGAGGAGCTCGAGGCGCTTCACGAGGAGTTCGTTGGGCTCGTCGACGACGCGGAGCGAAACGAGGTCGTCGTCGGCAGCCACGACTCCTACCAGTGGTGGTGGGACGAGTACGACTTCGAGATCCACTCGCCCGTGGGCACCTCGCCCGACGACGAGGCCTCGGCGGCCGACATCGAGGAGGTCGAGGCGCTCATCGCCGAGCACGACATCGAGTACATCCTCTACGACATGTACGAGCCCCGCACGCTCGCGGAGTCCCTCGCCGAAGAGACGGACACGGAGATCCTGCCGCTGTCGCCGATCGAGGGCACGACCGAGGAACAGCTCGAGGACGGTTGGGGCTATCTCGAACACCAGCGCGAGATCAACCTCGACTCGCTCGCACGAGCGCTCGACGCCCGATGACTCATGCGAAAGGACGAATACCTCGAAACATCTCGGTAGACACATCGAAACCATGAGTGGGGAACGATGAACACCGTCGTCGACGTCGAGGGTGTGGGGTTCGCCTACGGCGAGCAGCCGGTCCTCGAGGACGTCTCGCTGTCGGTCGAGGCCGGCGAGTTCGTCGGGCTGATCGGCCCGAACGGCTCGGGCAAGACGACACTGGTCAAGGTCATGCTCGGCCTGATGGAGCCCGATTCGGGGTCGGTCCGGCTGTTCGGCGAGCCCGCGACCTCGTTCTCGGACGGCACCCGACTGGGCTACGTCTCCCAGAAGTCGACCGAGGCCGATCAGGTCATGCCGATCACGGTCCGCGAGGTCGTCAGGATGGGCCGGTACCCCCACGCGGGCCTCCGGCGGCTGACCGACGAGGACGCGCGGATCGTCGACGAGGCCCTCGAACGCGTCGGAATCGCCGACCTCGCCGAGAAGCGGGTCAACGAGCTCTCGGGCGGGCAGAAACAGCGCGTCTACATCGCCCGGGCGCTGGCCTGCGAGGCGGACCTGCTCGCGCTCGACGAACCCACGGTGGGGGTCGACGCCGACTCGCGGGACGCCTTCTACGACCTGCTCGAGGAGCTCAACGAGTCGGGAATCACGATCCTGCTGATCGAACACGACATCGGCGTCGTCACCGAGCACGTCGACACGGTGGTCTGCATCAACGGCGAGCTCTACCACCACGGTTCCACCGAGTCGTTCCTCGAGAGCGACGCACTCGAGCGGGCCTACGGGCGGAGTAGCCGGCCGCTGGCGGGCGGCATCCGCTCATGAACGCCGCCGTCTCGCGTCGGCAGATCGCCGGAGCCGTTTTGGGGGCCCCGCTGGCGATCGCCGCCTTCTACCTGCTGATCGGCGTCCTCTTCCCGCCGGCCTACGAGGCCTTCTGGGGGACCGCCTGCTCCGCAACGGACACCTGGCTGGTCTGTAGCGGCTTCCTCCAGCGGGGCTTCACCGCGGGGATCCTCATCGGGATCACCGCGCCGCTGGTGGGCGTGTATCTGGTCAACCGCCAGATGGCGCTGATCGGCGAGGCGCTCGCCCACACCGCCTTCGGCGGCGTCGCCGTCGGCCTCTTTCTGGGAAGCGTCGTCGAGTGGGCCAACTACCCCCTGCTGGTCGCGCTGATCGTCGCGGCGGCCGCGGCGCTGGGCATCCAGTACCTCTCGACGCACACCGACACCCACGGCGACGTGCCGATCGCGATCATGCTCACCGGCGGGTTCGCCTTCGGGATCGCCGTCATCTCCTACGGGGTGACCTTCGGGCGCACGGTCGAAAGCTACCTCTTCGGCGACATCCTCTTCGTCCCCTTCGAGAACGTCCAGCTGATGACCGGGCTGACGCTGGTGGTCATCGGGACGGTCGCGCTGACCCACAAGCAGCTGCTCTTCATCACCTTCGACCGCGAGGCCGCCCGCCTCGCGCGGATCAACGTCTGGCTCTACGACACCCTCCTGATCGTCCTCACCGCGCTGGTGGTCGTCGCCGCGATGCAGATCCTCGGGGCGATCCTCGTCGCGGGGATGCTCGTTATCCCCGTCGCGGCCGCCATGCAGGTCACCGACAGCTTCAACCACGGACTACTGCTATCGGTCGCCTTCGGCGAGGCGGCGGTGATCGGCGGCATCCTGCTGTCGTACTACTGGTCGATCGCGACCGGCGCGATGATCGTCCTCGTCGCGATCGCGCTCTATCTCGGTGCCGTCGCCCTGAACCGATGACCGGCGTCACAAGGTACTTGCGTTAGAGTCGCCGAACACGAAGTAATGGCTCCTCTAACTACGCTTTCGCGGGCGATGTCATGACCCTCCTCGAACGCGACCCGCCCCGCTGGCTGCTCGCAGTCGGGCCCGTTCTCGTGCTCGCGCTCGCCGTCGGGACGCTGTTTCTCACCTCCCCCTTCGGCGACGCGGCGGCGGTCGCCGACGCGAGCTCCCTGGAGGTGCTCTGGTCGCTCACGGTGATCGGGTTCTTCGCCGGGATCCTCCCGGTCGTTATCGGCATGCTCTGGTTTCCCTACATCAGGACCCTCGACGCCCACCTGGTCCACGCCGTGCTCGCGCTCTCGGCGGGGATCCTGACGTTCGTCGGGATCGAGATCGTCGCCGAACTGTTCGGGTTCGTCGCGGGCGTCGAGGCCGCCTACCTCGGCGAGGGGGTCGCCATCGTCGCGCTCGTCGGCACCTTCCTCGCGATGCACGCCGTCAGCGTCTGGCGGCGCCGGACCGTCGTCTCCGGCGGGTTCGGGGACGGCCTGCACGTCGCCTACCTCGTGGCCATCGCGCTCGGCCTCCACAGCCTCGGCGAGGGATTGGCCATCGGCAGCGCCTTCGCGCTCGGCCAGGAGGAGCTGCTTACGCTGCTGGTGATCGGCTTTCTGCTGCACAACGTCACCGAGGGGCCGACGATCATCGCCGCGGTCGCCCGGGACCGCGAAACCCCGCCGATCCGCCATTTCGCCGTCATGGGTGTGCTCGCGGGCGGGACGGTGATCGTCGGGGGCTGGATCGGCTCGCTGTCGGTCTCGCCGCTCGTGGCGACGGTGTTCTTCGCCGTCGCGCTCGGCGCGATCGGCCAGGTGATCCTCGAGGTCGCCGAGCTCGTCCGCGAGGACGCCGGGCGGGTCCTGACGCGGCTCAACGCCGCGACCTTCGCGCTCGGGATCGGCCTGATGTTCCTGCTCGAGGAGGTGCTCGTCGACGGGTTCCTTCTGTAGCCCTCGGATCAGATCTGGCGGATCCAGACGCCGTCGTCGTCGACGCGATCGACCGCCGCGTCCGAGAGCTCGTGGGTCCGTCCCGATCCCCCGTCCTCGTCGTCCCAGCCGAGCGCCTCCTTGATCGCGTCGGTCAGCCCCTCCTCCTCCTCGACGCTCGCGCGGCCGTCCTCGACCTCCGAGACCGTAGCGACCCGTTCGCCGTCGTCGGTTCTGACCGGGCGGCCGTGATCCTCGTCGGTGAACTCGTGTGCCATATCGGGTGGGAGAGGTTCCGGAGCCCTTTCGCTGCGGGCGGCGATCGCAAGCGGTTTTCAAGGAACTCGTGGCAGGAGGCTATCCCTCGAACCCGTCCTCCCAGCGGAAAGTGCCGTTTCGCTGCACTACTTCGCCGTCGATCTCCATGCGCCCCTCGCTCATGTCGGTGATCAGGTCGACGTGGACCGCCGACTCGTTGCCCGCCTCGCCCCCGGGCAGGCAGGCGTCGTAGGCCCGTCCGAGCGCCAGATGGACCGTATCGCCCATCTTCTCGTCGAACAGGACGGTGTCGGTGAAGCGGTCGATCCCGCGGTTCATCCCGATCCCGAGCTCCCCGAGCCGGCGCGCACCGTCGTCGGTCCCGAGGATCGTCTCGAGTTCCTCCTCGTTGGCTCCAGCAGAGAAGTCGACGACCTCCCCGCCCTCGAAGGTCAGCGAGACGTCCCGCAGGCGCTTGCCGTTGATCGTCATCGGCACGTCGAAGAACACCTCGCCCTCCGTGGCCTGGGGTGCGGTGAAGACCTCCCCTGAGGGCAGGTTGTGCGAGTCGTAGGCCACCGAGGCGGCGGAGTTGACGGCAGTTCGGTTCTCGATCGACATCGTGAGGTCGGTCCCCTCCGTCACGAGGCGGACCTCGCTGCCCGAATCGAGCAGCTCCTTCATCCCGGCCATCTCGGCGGCCAGCGACTCCCAGTCGCGCAGGATCGCCCCGTAGACGAACTCCCGGTACTCCTCGTAGGCCATCCCTGCCTGCTGAGCGAGCGAGCGGGTGGGATGTACGGTGGAGACCCAGTCGGTGTCCATCCGGGCTTCCTTGAGTTCGGCGGTCGCCGTGCTGTGGGCTTGGCGGACCTCGCCGGGCACGTCCGCGAGCGCGCTGGTGTTTCGCCCGCCGCCCAGACGCAGGTAGACGTCGGCGTTCTCGACCATCGCGAGCTCGTGGTCTCCCGTACCGAACTCCCCGTCGTGGCCGCGGAGATACGCGCGGGTCACCTCGTCGGAGTCGTAGGTCACGAGGGGGTTCGCGCCGCGCTCGCCCAGCTTCTCGGCGACCGCTACTGCGAGATCGTGGGCGCCCTCCGCGACCGAGAGCACGACGTCGTCGCCGGCCTCGACGCGCGCGCTCCAGTCGACCAGCACCTCGGCGTGCTCGTGAACTCGTTGATCCATGCCCGAAACGCGCACAGCGAGGAGAAAAGCGCGGCGATCGGATCTATCGCTCGTCGGGCGCGTAGCCGGGCGACTGGGCCTCGATGACCTTCGCGGCCTCCTCGAGCTCCTCGGCGCTCGTCGCGATCACGTCGTCGAGCGAGACGATCCCCGCGAGCGAGCCGTCGTCGTCGACGACCGGGAGCCGCCGGACCTTCGCCTCGCCGAACTGAACGGCGAGTTCGTAGGCCTCGGCGTCGGCCGCCACGGTCTCGGGGTCCTCGCTCATCAGGTCCTCGGCGGTCAGGCTCGCGGGGTCGTCCTCCTGTCCGACCGACAGCCCGAGGGTTCGGTCGGTGACGATCCCCGCGGGTTCGTCGTCCTCGACGACGACGACCGCACCGACCCGCTCGTCGTCCATGGTCCGAGCGACCTCCGATGCCTCGGCGTCCCTCTCGACCGTTACGACGTCCTCCTGGGCGATGTCTTGAACAGGCATTTCGTCCGGCAGTACGGCGACTCGGTCGGTAAAGGGTTGGGTTGCAATGGCCCGCGTTTTAGGAGTGGCCGTGATCAGGGGGACTCGGTCGTCCCGTTAGCAGTTCGCTCCCCGCCCCGCGATCGTGGCCCGGTCGCTCACGGGAACACGAGCACGGTCGCCCGGTCGGTCTCGAGCACCGCGACCTCCTCGCCGCCCTCGGAGCGTCGCTCCTCGCGGACCTCGACGGCCTCCGCGGGGATCGAGAGGCTCTCGCCGTCGACCTCGACCTCCAGTGCGTCCATCTCGGCCTGGGCTTTGACCTCCGCGGGGTCGGCTTCCGAGAGCGCCTCGAGCACTGCGCCGGCCCGGTCGCGGAACTCGGGGCCGATGACGCTGCGGTCGGGGTCGACCTCGACGGGGACGAGCTCGACGTCGGGCCGGCCCGACTCGATGTAGACGGGGGCGTTGACCGCCCCGCTCAGGTCGTAGCTGTCGAGCCCCTCGAGGTCCGCGTCGGCGTAGAGCTCGACGCGCTCGAGGTCGGCGTTGAGCGCCATCCCCTCGTCGGACTTCCAGCCGCGGATCGTGCTCGCGACCGCGGCGATCAGTTCGCCGTCGCTCCGGGCCTCCTCGGCGTCCCAGTCGGCCTCGATGGCGGGCCAGTCGGCGTTGTGGACGCTGCCCTCGGTTCCGGGCAGCTCCCGGTAGATCTCCTCGGTCAGGAACGGCGAGAAGGGCGCGAGCATCCGCAGCGACGACGACAGCGCGACGTACAGCGCGTGGCGTGCGGCGTCGCGCTCGCCGGGCCGACCCTCGTAGAGCCGCCCTTTGATCAACTCGAGGTAGTCGTCGGCGAGGTCGTGCCAGACGAACTCCCTGATCCTCCTGAGCGCCGAGTCGAACCGATACGCCTCCATGTCGGCCTCGACTTCCCGTGCGACCGAGTCGAGCTCGGTGAGGATCCACCGGTCGGCGTCGCGGTACGCGGGGGCGTCGACGGCGGGGGTGTCCTCGTCGAGGTGGCCGTCGGCGAAGCGGCTGATGTTCCAGAGCTTCGTCAGGAACCGAGACGCTGATGTGACCTCCTTCGACTGGAACTGGATGTCCGAACCGGGCTGGCCGCCCAGCGCGATCGCCTGGCGGAACGCGTCGGCGCCGTGTTCCTCGACGACCTCCTCGGGCTGGACGAAGTTACCTCGGGACTTCGACATCTTGTGGCCGTCCTCGCCGAAGACCATCCCGTTGATCAGTGCCTGCTCCCAGGGCACCTCGTCCTCCAGGGCCGCCGTCCGCAGGATCGTGTAGAACGCCCACGTCCGGATGATGTCGTGGCCCTGTTCTCGCAGCTGCACGGGCGAGAACTCCTCGTCGGGCCAGCCCGCGACGTGCAGCGCCGAGATCGACGAGTCCATCCACGTGTCCATCACGTCGGTCTCGCCGGTCCAGTCCTCCGAGCCACACTCGGGACACGCTTGCTCAGGACCCTCGCTGGTCGGCGTGACCGGCAGCTCCTCGCTCCCGGCGACGTGGACGTACTCACACTCCCCGCAGAACCACGCGGGGATCGGGGTCGCGAAGACCCGCTGGCGGGAGATCACCCAGTCCCACTCCATCCCCTCGGTCCACTCCTCGAGGCGGGCGTACATGTGCTCGGGGATCCACTCGATCTCCCGAGCGTTCTCGAGGATCTCCGCCTGGTCGACCCGGATGAACCACTGTTCCTTCGAGAGGATCTCGATGGGCGTGTCACATCGCCAGCAACAGCCCACCGACTGCTCGACGACCTCCTCGCCCTGGAGGTAGCCGCCCTTCTGGAGCGCCGAGGCGATCCGTTCCTTGGCCTCGTCGACGGTCAGCCCCTCGAACTCCTCGGCGCGCTCGTTGAGCCGGCCGTCCTCGGTCAGGACGGTCCTCAGTGGGAGGTCGTACTCGGCCCACCAGTCGACGTCCTGCTTGTCCCCGAACGTACAGATCATCACCGCGCCGGTGCCAAAGTCCGAGTCGACCTCCTCGTCGGCGATGAGCTCGACCTCCTGGCCGAACAGCGGCACGTCGAACGTCTCGCCGACCCGGCCCTCGTAGCGCTCGTCGTCGGGGTCGACCGCGACCGCGACGCAGGCCGCGAGCAGTTCGGGCCGGGTCGTGGCGATCTCGATCGCGTCGTTCGATTCCGCACCGTCGAATCGAACGGTAAAGAGGGTCCCCCCGCGGTCCTCGTTCTCGACCTCGGCGTCCGCAATCGCGGTCTCGCAGCGCGGACACCAGTTGACGGGGTGTTCGTCGCGGTAGACGTAGTCCTCCTCGGCCATCTCGACGAACGACTCCTGGGTCTTCCCCCAGTACTCGGCGTCCATCGTCTTGTACTCGTGCTCCCAGTCCTGCGAGAAGCCGAGCAGCCCCATCGTCTCCTTCATCGCGTCGATCTGTTCCTCGGTGTGCTCGACGCAGAGCTCGCGGAACTCCTCGCGCGAGACGTCGGTGCGGTGGATGTCGTGGTTCTCCTCGACCTTCACCTCGGTCGGGAGACCGTGACAGTCCCAGCCCTGCGGGTAGAGCACGTCCTTGCCCTGGAGGCGCTGGAACCGGGCGGCGAAGTCCATGTAACACCAGCCAAGCGCGTTGCCGATGTGGAGGTTGCCCGTCGGGTACGGCGGCGGCGTGTCGATGACGTACTCCGGCCGTTCCTCGCTGCCCTCGTAGCGATACACGTCCTCGTCGTCCCAGCGCTCGCGCCATCGGGGCTCGACGGCGCCGGGGTCGTAACTATCGTCCATGTGGTGAGTCTCTCCAGTGAGCGTAAGTCGATTGCGTTGTCGAGAGGAGCCTAGCGACGTACTACCGGCTGAGCCACGCTCATACCTACGGGGTACGGTCGGGTTTTGATAAAGCTTCGCGTCGCGCCCCTGCCGAACCGCAACCGGTATGCCCGCGCCCTTTCGACCACCTCCCATGCAACTGGGCGTTATCGGGCTCGGACGGATGGGACTGATCGTCGCGGACCGGCTGATCGAGGGCGGCCACGACGTGGTCGCCTACGACCTCGACGAGGCGGCCGTCGAACGCGCCGGGGAGGCGGGCGCGACCCCGGCCGACTCGATCGACGACCTCGCCGAGCGGCTGGGCGAGGAGAAGCGCATCTGGCTGATGGTCCCCGCCGGCGAGGCCGTCGACGCCACCCTCGCGGAGCTCGATCCCCATCTCGATTCGGAGGACGTCGTCGTCGACGGCGGCAACTCGCATTTCGAACGCTCGGTCGAACGTGCCGAAGCGACCGACGCGGCGTATCTCGACTGCGGGACGAGCGGAGGTCCCGCGAGCGCCGAGGCGGGCTTCTCGCTGATGATCGGCGGGCCCCGGTGGGCCTACAACGAGCTCGTTCCCGCGTTCGACGCCGTCGCCACCGGCCCCGCGGGCCACGACCGGATGGGGCCCGTCGGCTCGGGCCACTACGTGAAGATGGTCCACAACGGCGTCGAGTACGCGCTGATGCAAGCGTATGGGGAGGGGTTCGAGCTGCTCGCTGAGGGGCGCTACGACCTCGATCTGGAGAGCGTCGCCCGGACCTGGAACAACGGCGCCGTCATCCGCTCGTGGCTGCTCGAGCTCTGCGAGGAGGCGTTCCGCGAGGAGGGGACGGACCTGGGCGACGTCGACGACTACGTTGCCGGGGGCTCCACCGGAACGTGGACCGTCCAGGAGGCCCTCGAACAGGAGATCGCGCTGCCGATCATCTACCAGGCGCTCTCCGAGCGCTTTGGCTCGCGCTCTCCCGAGGAGGGGCGCTTCTCGCGACGGCTCGCGAACCGGCTCCGCTATGGCTTCGGGCGACACGAGGTCGCTCGCAGGGAGGAGTAACCGGCTACGCCGGAAGACGGTTTCTCGCTCGTATTCGAGCGTCGTCGCCACGCCCTCGGCGAGGTCCCCGCCGATCTCCCGCTCGACGAGCCACAGCGCCAGGTCGATCCCCGAGGTGACCCCGCCCGCGGTCAGAACGTCGCCGTCGTCCACGACGCGGGGTACGGCCCCGCTCGTGTGGTCAGAGGGACTTCGTCCCTCGCTGTCGACCACCTCGGCCCCCGTCCCGCGCAGATCGCCGAGCGCGCTCGCGTGTGTGACTGCGGGCCGTCCATCCAGGATCCCCGCCCTCTCTAGGAGCATCGTGCCGGTGCAGACCGACGCGAGGGTCGCCCCGCGGTCGTAGCGCTCGACGAGCAGGGGTGGGAGGTCGTTCCATTCGTACTCGCCCCAAGTGCCCCGCTCGTTCCGCGAGCCCCACCCGCCGCCGGGCACCACCAGCAGGTCGGGCTCGCCGAGGACGCCGTCTGGCTCCACGCGGAGGCCGTGGCTCGCGGCCACCCGCTCGGTCGGTTCGTGAGTGACGAGCGAGGTCCGCAGGTCGCCGCCGGCCTCGCTCGCGGTCCGGAAGACCTCGTAGGGGCCGATCGCGTCGAGCTCGTCGAACCCCTCGTACAGCAGGATCTCGATCTCCATGTCCGCGGTTCGTGAAGCGGGCCCA
The DNA here is from genome assembly GCF_037996645.1 of Halalkalicoccus tibetensis. Lineage (NCBI taxonomy): Archaea > Methanobacteriati > Methanobacteriota > Halobacteria > Halobacteriales > Halalkalicoccaceae > Halalkalicoccus > Halalkalicoccus tibetensis. Next base: position 476,412 of record NZ_JBBMXV010000002.1, on the reverse strand, counting down.
TAGCGGTTCGCGGAACGAAACCCCGAAACCCCTTCATATCACACCAACCGGGCGTGAACGATTCGCCCTCCACCTCCTTCGTCGGCGGCCACGGACGCATGCTCTCGGTCCTCTCGGTCGGTGTCGTGGCGCTGCTGGCCGGCCAGCTCGTGCTCGCGCCCGCGCTCCCCGCGATCATCGAGGAGTTCGACATCGCGCCGACGGCGGCCGGCGCTAGCCTGACGGTGATGTGGGCCTGTGCCGCCCTGGCGATGTACCCCGGCGGCCGCTCGTCGGACCTGCTCTCGCGAAAGACCGTCCTCGTCGCGAGTATCGCGGTGCTGGTCGTCGGCTTTCTGGCCGTCGCGAGCGCCCCGACGTTCCCCGTCTTCCTCCTCGGGCTCGCGGTCGTCGGCCTCGGCGTCGGGCTCTACGAGCCGACCAACATGGCGCTGGTCTTCGAGTCGTTCGCGAACCGTCGGGGCCGCGCGCTCGGCGTCATCGCCGCCTCCTACAGCTTCGGCAGCGCGGTCGCCGGCGGGCTCGCAGGCGTGGCGCTCGCGCTTGCGAGCTGGCGGGTCGCCTTCCTCCCGCTCGCCGCCGGCCTCGGGGTCGTCGGCCTGCTGATCCATCGCTGGAGCCGGGAGCCCTACGTGGTCTCGCCGGTCGACCTCGACGGTCGCGGGACCGTCCGCCGGCTGTTCGCCTCCCGGCAGCTCCGGCGCGTGCTCGCGTTGTTCTGCCTGTACATGCTCGTCTGGCAGGCCTCGGTGAGCTTCCTGCCGACCTTCCTGCGCGTCGAGAAGGGCTACGCGCCGCTGCCCGCGACCGCGGCGTTCGTGTCGGTCTTCCTGATCGGGCTCGTGATCAGCCCGACGGTCGGCGAGCTCGGCGACCGCTTCGGCCACCGCCGCGTCGGCGGGAGCGCCCCCCTGATCGGCGCCGTCGGCCTCTCGCTGTTCGTCGTCGCCGAGCACCCGCTCGCGGTGGCGGCCGCGACCGTCCTGTTCGCCGTCGGGCTGATAAGCTTCTGGCCGGTGATGAACGCCTTCCTGATGGCCCGGCTGGCGCCCGACTCGCTGGGCGGCGAATACGGGTTGAGCCGGGCTGTCTTCTTCGGCGTCGGCAGCCTGGGGCCGACCTACACCGGGTTCGTCGCCGAGCACGCGAGCTACCGGGTCGCCTACGCCGGGCTCGTCGGCTGTTTCCTGCTGAGCGCGCTGCTCGTGCGCCGCATCGAGTAGCCGGGTGGATCACAATATCCTTAACCCACCCTTCCGTAACCCCCGAATATATGGTAGAAGCCTCCGCGTTCGCCATCTCGATGGGCGCCTTCCTGGCGCTTACGATGGTGGCGCTTCACTTCGCGAAGGGCACCGAACGGGTGATCCCGGACGACATCGCAGAGGAGGTCCTCGAACAGCGCGCCTCGACCGTCCCCGAGATCGACTTCCCCGAGCCGTCGAACCGGGCGATCGGCGGCGGTGGCGGGGCCGCGGCGGCCGTCGGCGGTGGCGAGGGCGCGGAGGGCGAGCTCGAGGAGGGCGGTGCCGAGGAAGCCTCGGGCCCCGGCGACATCCCCGAGGACGAGGTCGAGTACTTCGAGATCGAGTTCGCGAAGGAGGGCGAGACCATCGAGGTCGCGAACAACGAGACGCTGCTCGAAGCCGGCGAGGACGAGGGCTGGGACCTGCCCTACGCCTGCCGGCAGGGCCAGTGTGTCTCCTGTGGGGGTCAGGTCGCCGACGGCCCCTCCGAGGACTACATCGAGCACGACAACCAGCAGATGCTCGACGACAACGAGATCTCCGAGGGCTACACCCTGACCTGCGTCGCCTACCCGCGCGGCGAGTTCACCCTCGAGACCAACGAGACGCCCTGAGGACCGGCGAACCGGCACCCTGAGGGCCCGGCCGGTTCCGGTGATTTCTTAGCGACCCCTTTCGTTTCGAAACGTAGTGGCCGACTCCGAGAGCACCCTCACCAGCGGCGGGCTGATCCGCCCGATGGCCCGCCTCGCCTGGCCGATCGTCGTCTTCCAGGTCCTGCAGGTCGCCTACAACCTCGCGGACACGCTCTGGCTCGGGCAGCTCTCGGCCGACGCCGTCGGCGCGATCAGCCTCGCCTTCCCGCTGGTCTTCCTGCTGATCGCCGTCGCCGCCGGCTTCACTACGGCGGGAAGCATTCTCGTCGCCCAGTACACCGGCGCAGAGAGCGAGCAGTCGGCGGGCCTGTTCGCCGGTCAGACGCTCGCGTTCGTCGGCATCCTCGCGACCGTGCTGGGGATCGCCGGCTACTTCTACACCGCGCCCGCGCTCTCCCTGCTCCCGAGCGATCCCCAGACCACCGAGCGGGTGATTCCGCTCGCGGCCGACTACATGCGGATCTTCTTTTTGGGCCTGCCCTTCCTCTTCGGCTTCTACGTCTTCGAGGCGCTGATGCGCGGGTCGGGAAACACCCGCCTGCCGATGCGGCTCATGTTCGTCAGCGTCGTCCTCAACGTCGTCATCGACCCGTTCCTGATCTTCGGCTTCGACGACAACCCGCTGTTCGCGTGGCTCTCGCTGACCGGCCTCGAGTCCGCGTTGTTCTCGCTGTCGGGCTTTGCGGGCTACGGCATCGAGGGGGCCGCCCTCGCCACCGTCTTCTCGCGGGGTGTCGCGAGCGCGCTCGCCTTCTACGTCCTCTTTCGGACGACCGCCGGCCCGGACGTCCGCCTCGAACACCTCCGGCTCGACCCCGCGAACGTCTGGGAGATCACCCGGCTGGGCGTGCCGACCTCGCTCGAACAGTCCGCGAACGCGCTGGCGCTCGTGGTGCTGACGGCGATGGTGGTCTCCTTCGAGCCGCCCGTGGTCGCGGCCTACGGGCTCGGAAACCGGCTGATCTCGCTGGTCTTCCTGCCCGCCCTGGGGCTCTCGAAGGCCACCGAGACGATCGTCGGCCAGAACCTCGGCGCCGAGAAACCCGAGCGCGCCGAACGGACCGTCCGGCTCGCGGCGGGGACCGGCGGCGGGGTGATGATCGGGGTCGCGCTCGTCGCGGTGGTCTTCGCCCGGCCGATCAACACGGTCTTCCTCCGCTCGGACGTACCCGGCGCCGCTGAAACGGTCGCGCTCGCGACCGACTACCTGCGGATCCGCTCGGTGGAGTTCGCCTTCATCGGCGTCATGCAGGTCGTCCTGGGGGCCTTCCGCGGCGCGGGCAATACCAAGACCGCGATGGCGCTGTCCTGGCTCAACCTCTGGGGCGTGCGGGTGCCCGCCGTCTACCTGCTCGCCTTCGCCACCGGCTGGGGCCCGACCGGGATCTGGGTCGGGATGACGCTCGGCCACATCGTCGGCGCGGTGCTCGCCGGTGCGTGGTTCCTGCGGGGAACCTGGAAGGAGTCGGTGATCGAGGACCGGACCCCCGCCGAGGCCTGAGTTCGCTTCACAACGGTTAAACCCCGTCCTCCGGTACGGAGGGATGAGGGCGCGTAGCTCAGTGGATAGAGTACTTGGTTCCGAACCAAGTTGTCGCGGGTTCAAATCCCGTCGCGCCCGTTCTCTCGCTTCGCTCGTTCACGGGCGCTCCTGACTGCCGTTCGGTTTCCCTCACGGCAGTCCCGTCGCGCCCGCGAGTGGCCGGAAGGAACGAGCGGGCGTTCCTGAGTCCCGTTCGTTTCGTCACCGGCAGTTTCGCCGCCGGTTTCCAGCGCGACCGGAGGTCCCGCACGGCTCACGACAGTCCCGTCGCGCTCATGAGTTCTGCCGAACGGTACGGATCCGATCTAGTCCAGTATCCCGATCGGTGTTCGCACGACACACGGCATGACTCTCTATCCAGGTCCGAGGGCCGCGATATCGGCGCCCACCGTCGCCAGTGCGTCGGCGGGATTCGGGTCGCTGTCGGCCAGATGCGTATACTGGTGATCCGGAACCCTCGACAGTGCCGCCGCGACGGCCTCGCTGTATCCCTCGACGCCCGGTTCCGTCGGGTTCTCGCCGCCCCAGACGTCCCGGATGACCGTCATCGAATCGATGCGCACCTCCAGCCTGCGTGGCTCGTAGCGAGCCACCAGTTCCGAGAGCCCGAGCTGGAGGGCGACGTACTCGGCGGTGTTGTTCCCCGTCCGGGAGCCGACGGGTCGGCCGAGGCGGGCGAGTTCGTTCTCCGCAGCGTCCACGATGACGGCGCCCGCACCCGCGGGGCCGGGGTTACCGCGTGAACTGCCGTCGACGTAGAGGACGAACGCGTCGCTCGTCGGCTCGGGGACGGATGGCCGGGTGAGTCCCGACTCCAGCAGGCTTTCGAGCGCAGGACGCAGCTCGGCCGGGGTGGTCGCCGGATCGAACAGCCCGCCGTAGCCGGGGACGGCGTCGTCGACGGTGTCGATGGCGGCCGCCACCTCGTAGCCGACGCCCACGAGTACCTCGTCGACGAGCGTGGCGAGCGGCGAGAGGTGCTCGGCCGGGAGGGGGTCGTCGGTCACGCTCCGTCCCCCGTCGGACTTCGGTTCCGGGCCCCTACGTCCTCGTTCCCGAATGGTCTCACCGGCTGGTCGCACCACTGCATGGAGGTCCTTGATCGTCGAACGGAATAACCCCTTCCGGCAGCACCGGTGGCAGGCCGTTTCGAATCAGTCGGTCCCGTAGGATCCTCAGCGTCCGACACGTACGACCTGCCGACTGGAGAGGCTATGGCCGTCGGACCGAGTTCGCCCGGTCGGTATACGACTTGCAGGTGCTCCTCTCAAAGCTTCCCGTCCGTTAACCCCTGTGTGTGAACGAGTGCCCGCCGCGTCCATATTCGTGTTCCCGTTCACCACGGCTCCTACGGCCTTCGCTTCCTACCGGTTTCGTCGTTCGGTGAGTACGTAACGCTCCGCGATCGGCCGCGAAAAGAACTCCCGCGAACGCTCGGCCGCGATTACTCGAGGTCGAAGCGGTCGAGCTTCATGACCTTCTCCCAGGCGTCCACGAAGTCGTTCACGAGCTTCTCCTCGGCGTCGTCGGCCGCGTAGACGTCCGCGACGGCGCGAAGCCGGGCGTTCGAGCCGAAGACGAGATCCACGCGGGTCGCCGTCCACTTGGTCTCGCCCGTCTCCCGGTCGCGGATCTCGTAGACCTCCTGGGCGTTCTCGGGCTCCTCGCGCTCCATGATGTCCTCGGACTTCGATTCCTCGTCGTCCTCGGCGCCCTCCCACTCGTAGTCCATGTCGAGCAGGTTCTCGAAGAAGTCGTTGGTCAGCGTCCCCGGCCGGTCGGTGAGGACGCCGTGGTCGGCGTCCTCGTAGGTCGCGCCCAGCGCGCGCATCCCGCCGACCAGAACCGTCATCTCGGGGGCCGTCAGGTCCAGCAGGTCGGCCCTGTCGACCAGCAGCTCCTCCTCCGAGCGGTCCGAGTCGATCCCGAGGTAGTTACGGAACCCGTCGGCCTCCGGCTCCAGCGCCTCGAAGGAGTCGACGTCGGTCTGTTCCTGTGAGGCGTCCGTTCGACCGGGTTCGAACGGGACCTCCACGTCGTGGCCGGCCTCGGCGGCCGCCTGCTCGACGGCCGCGTTGCCGCCCAGCACGATCAGGTCGGCCAGCGAGACCCGCACCTCGTCGGATCGCGAGCCGTTGAACTCCTCTTTGATCCCCTCGAGGGTGTCGAGCACGGTCGCGAGCTCGGCGGGCTCGTTTGCCTCCCAGTCACGCTGGGGTCGGAGCCGGATCCGCGCGCCGTTGGCGCCGCCGCGCTTGTCGCTGTCGCGATACGTCGACGCCGACGCCCAGGCGGTCTTCACGAGCTGGGAGACCGAGAGGTCCGAGTCGAGGACCTCCTCCTTGAGCTGATCGATCTCCTCCTCGCCGATCAGCTCGTAGTCGGCGTCGGGAACCGGGTCCTGCCAGAGCATCTCCTCGTCCGGGACCTCGGGGCCGAGGAACCGCTCGGGCGGGCCCATGTCGCGGTGGATCAGCTTGTACCAGGCCTTCGCGAAGTTCTCCTGGAACTCGCTCGGGTTCTCCCGGAAGCGCTCGATGATCTCGCGGTACTCGGGATCGCGCTTCAGCGCGACGTCCGTCGTCAGCATCATCACGTCCTCCTTCTCGTCGGGATCCTCGGCGCCCGGCGCGGTCTCGTTGAGCTCGCCGTCCACCGTGGTCCACTGCCACGCGCCGCCGGGACCCCGCTCGGGCTCCCACTCATGGTCGAGCAAGTTGCTGAGATAGCCCATGTCCCACTGGGTCGGCGTGTCGTTCCAGGGCCCCTCGATCCCGCTGGTGATCGCGTCGCTCCCCTTACCGGAGCCGTGACTGCTCTCCCAGCCGAAGCCCTGCTGGTCGATGGGGGCCGCCTCGGGTTCGGGGCCCATGTGCTCGTCGGGGTTCTCGGCGCCGTGGACCTTCCCGAACGTGTGTCCGCCGGCGATGAGCGCGGCCGTCTCCTCGTCGTTCATCGCCATCTGACCGAACGACTCGCGAATGTTCTCCGCCGATGCCTCGGGGTCCGGGTTGCCGTCCGGCCCCTCGGGGTTCACGTAGATGAGCCCCATCACGGTCGCGGCGAGGTTCCCCTCGAGCCCGCCGTCCTCGTCGAAGCGGTCGGAGGCTTCCCACTCGTCCTCGGGGCCCCAGTCGACGGCCTCGTCGGACTCGTAGTCGTCCTCACGCCCGCCGGCGAAGCCGAACGTCTCGAAGCCCATCGACTCCAGCGAGACGTTCCCGGCCAGGACGATCAGGTCGGCCCACGAGAGGCTGCGGCCGTACTTCTGCTTGACGGGCCAGAGCAGCCGGCGTGCCTTGTCGAGGTTCGCGTTGTCCGGCCAGCTGTTCAGCGGCGCGAAGCGCTGCGTGCCGCCGGTCGCGCCACCGCGGCCGTCGGCGATGCGGTAGGTGCCGGCGCTGTGCCACGCCATTCGGATCATCAGCGGTCCGTAGTGGCCGTAGTCCGCGGGCCACCACTCCTGGGACGTCGTCAGTACGTCCTCGATGTCCGATTTCACCTCGTCGAAGTCGAGCTTCTCGAACTCCTCGGCGTAGTCGAACTCCTCGTCCATCGGGCTCGCCGGATCCACGTTCTGGTCGAGGATCTTCAGGTTCAACCGGTTCGGCCACCAGTCCTGATTGGACCTACTCATGTCCGGTGGTTGTTTCTCTCCCCTGTTAAGGTTGTCTATCCGCAACGTAGTCTTCGCTGCAGCCCAAGAAATTTATATAATCCATGAACCCCGCGGGTGTGACCCCCGTGTCGTGTTCGGATCGGGATCCAGTCCCGTTCGGCGGGCTGCGATGGAGCACGACGCGAGACAACCGTGGACACAACTATCTCCCGACGGACCGGTCGGGGAACAGGGGGGACCGACCGGACGTCGTATCGCTTCGGGGGATGGACGGAGTCATACGGCCACGGGGGAACTCTACTATCGTGCAGGTCGGCCCGGTCAGCTGTACGAAACCGAAGCGCGACCGCCCGGCAGCCCCGCGTGATCTGTACGACACCTCCGCGCTGTTCCGAAAGGCCCGGGCCCACTGCGAGCGCCACCACGACCGCTGGTACGTCCTCTCAGCGAGACATGGGTCTGGCACCTACTGGGCCGGAGATCCCACCGTACGACGAGACGCTGACTACCGCGACCATCGACGAGGGACTGCTCACGGGGACCATCGTCCTGGTCGTCCACGCCGGGACGGCCTACTACGAACAGCTGTTCCCGCTCGTCGAGCCGGCAGTCGACGAGGTCAGGATCCCGACCGAGGGGCTGGCGATCGGCGAGACGCTCGCCTGGTAGGGCGATCGCTGACACCCGAGCTACGGGGTCTACTCTAGGGGTTCGCGCTGACCATCGCTCGACGTCTCGAAGCGCGTGACGATAGTTCCCTGGAGTCCCTGCTCCGCTGCAAGCGAACCGTGTTATCATCCGAGACCGTCGGTTCGAACCGGCTTCGGATCAGTGACCGACCGACTCGGGTTCGGGGACCGACCGCGCGTAGGAGTCGTACTCGGTGGGGCTGTAGCGCTCCGTGAGGACCCAGTAGAGGCCGGCCCCCACGACGAACAGCCCGACGCCGACGAGGGGCGCGAGCCAGTACGCCAGCGCGACGTTGCTCGCCGTCATCGCGAGGATCGCGCCCGCGAGCATTGCCCCGATCGATACGCGTTTCACCGCCGCGACGGGCTGGTTCCCGCAGTCGGGACACGCGGCGAGATCAGTCTCGATCACGCTCCCGCAGTGCTCGCAAGGCGCGCTGTCCCGATGGAGGGACACGACCCCTCGCGACCCGGGTCCGGTCTCGGTCACGAGCCCCACCCCGCGGACCTCCCGCCGGCTGCTATATATTTGTCCGCGGACGTTACCGGACGAGCGTCGGGTGTGGAACGCCGCTCTCCCATGTCGACCTCTGGGTGCGCTCAGGGTAAAGTGATTTCTAGGAGAAATATATAGCTGCCCGTATCGGATCGTCGATCGTGCACCGCGACTTCGTGACCCGGACCTTTTAGGGCGACGAGTGACCTCCGTCCCGTATGAAGGTCGTCTACAAACCCGGCAACGCCTACGAGGAAGTGAACTGCTTCGACTTCCGCGAGTTCGAACACGGGGTCGTCCTCCGCAACGAGGAGGGGTACAACATCGGCTACGTCCCCCACGAGATCCTCAGCCACATCGAGCCCCACCCCGAGGAGGAGGTCGACTTCGAGTCCGACGGGAGCGACGACGTGGAATAGCCTCCCGGGCTACGACCGTTCGTACCGCGTCTCGATTCCCTCCTCGGCGTCCCCTTCGACTCGAATCGACCCGTCGGTCCATTCGTTCAGGGCGTCGTCGGTATCGTCGGTCGTGTAGACCTGATATCCGTCGATCTGGGCGTGGAAGGTGTTCAGGAGCCGTGCTCGGTCCCCCGGCGATAGCGACTCACACAGCGTCGCATAGGAGTCGACGATCAGGTGGACGCGTCCCGCGGGGGACGTCGAGAGCGCCCCGACCAGTTCGACGACCGACATCGCGGTCCGTTCGATGTCGCTGTCGGCGGTCGTGTAGTGGACCGGGCTCTCGCGGTAGACGTCCTCGACGTACTGGCCCGCCGAGCGCGTGTCGATGACCCCGATCGGCGCTCGCTTTTCCTCCGTCCCCGCCAGATGGGTCTCGAGGACCTCGGCCGCGGGCCGCTCGGTCGTGAGGACGATCACCCCGTCGACCGGCGGCGTGTTCCGGTAGACCTCGTGGAGGTAGTCCTCGATGCCGCCTCGTGTGGGGGCGCTCGCCGTCACGGTCCGCCCCTCCCGGTAGACCGACGACGGGAGCAGCGTCCCGTCCCGATCGCCATCCGTGGGCTCTGCGGACGTGGACTCCTCGTCGTCGGCCGAACCCGTTCGCGAACCGCCCTGTCGGTACCGGAGGGCCGCTCCGCCCTCCTCGCCTGGTTCCGTATCGTCGCCGGGCGACCCCGACGCCGTCGCCCGTGTCGTGTTCGTCCGCGCGTTTCTCCGGTCCGTCCGCCGTCGATCTCGTTCGTCGTTCATATCTGGTCCCTACTATACGACGTCTCGCCGGCCGCTACCGGACGCTCCGGACAGGGGCCGAGTAACGCGTGTCGGTTCGCACCGGTGCCCGCGGGAAACCCCCGACGGGAACACCGAGATACCTGTACGGCTTGTCACGCCAGCGCCATGAGTCTTCTCCCACGACCCGACCGGCTCCGATCCGCGGATCCCGGAGCGTAGATTTATTTCTCCCCCGATTGCATTCCCTACCATGAGCAGCGTTGACAACCTCGACGAGATGAAGAGCTACCTGACGCCCCGCGAGGAGAACCCGATGACCGCGAGCTACCAGAACACCACCTCGATCGCCTGCCCGGTCTGTGAGGAGTCGTTCGACTACCTCGTGGTCTGCAAGCACGACGAGACGAGCCTCTCGCTGGGCAAGGTGATGAACCTCTGTACCGTTACGAACGAGGACGGGCGCCTGTTCCTGTTCACCCACGAGTAGAACGCCGCTCGGGGGACTGCCTCACCCGGCCGCGGGATCGAGGGAGTCGTTCGTGACCTCCCTGAGCTCCGTCCCGTCACAGTCGGGACACGCGCTGGTCCCGATCGGCCTGATCGTGGCGTTCGTCTTCTCCCCCGTCAGTACGCGCCCGCAGTCGACACATCGCGCCAGCACCTTCGTCATGTCCTTCGATTGGCCGTCCGGCTGTATCAATGTGCTGACCCCGCCCCGCCGTGTGAACTGCTACCAGAACGCCGTCATTCCCTCCCCGAACACGCGCTCGACCGTCGCTACGCCGATCGATCGCTGGATTACGGTCGCTGCCAGCCCGATTCGCTCATCCTGCCGTCGACGGTGACCTCCATCCGATCGTCGTCGTTCGAGGCTTCCGGACCCTGATCGCCCTCGTCGTTTCGTGACGCCGTTCCCTCGCTGCGTGCCTTGTCGAGGACCCTCGAGCGGGCGGTGCGTTCCTTCTCGGCGAGACTGTCCAGCCATCGATCCGTCCGTTTCGTGACCGAGCGCGTGATGCGGCGTTTGTCTCCCATTGTTACACCGGTGTAGCCCACAGAGGCACTTGTACTCTTCTGATCGCCGTTTCGATATTCCATGTATCCCCCCACCGACCCGGCGAGATCGAGAAATCGCTATAATAAGTGCCACATTTCGATGTCCATGACATCAACCAACACGGGTCACGATCGGGAACCGCGTCGTGACCTCCGTCGGCCAGCAGGTCGGTACGGTCGCCGAGGTCGACCGCGGGCACCTCTACGTGGATCTCGCCGGGACGGGGCTGCCCACGGGGATCAGCGAAACGTCGGGGACCGAAGTCGTCGCCGCAGAACCCGGGGGCCCACCAATGAGACGCACGGGGTCGGCCCCATCGGGCTCGTCGGCGCTCATGGGCCCGCTCGGATTCGAACCACGGTCGTTTCGCTCGCTCCCACTCGCTTCTCTCCCTGATTCAATCCTCGGGACGGGCGTTCCTGTGGCTCGCGGGGATGCGTGTCTCAAGGAAACGTGGGCCCGCTCGGATTCGAACCAAGGACGAGTCGGTTATGAGCCGACCTCTCTAACCAGGCTGAGATACGGGCCCTCGATCCACCGTACCGGGTCGTCGAACAAAGGTCTGCCGGATGGGACAGGGGCCGCAGGCGGTCGTGACGGGGCCGCCGGAGAACCACCCGTCGCTGTCCGTCATCGGTTTCCGTAGAAGGTTCACGCCGTCGCGGGAACTCGTCGAGTTCCCGCGGGCCGTCAGATGAAGTCTGACGCCGTCACCGGAAATCGAAGATTTCCGGTTGGGCGTCGAACTCCGTTCGACGCCGTCGCAGGACTCCGTCCTGCGGGCCGTGAATTTTCGCAGAAAATTCACGCCGCCGCCAGGGCTCGAACCTGGGACAACCTGGGTAACAACCAGGTGCTCTACCAACTGAGCTACGGCGGCTTCACCACAACGTAGCCCGACTCGCCAAATAGGGCTTTCGTTTCGTCGTCGGGTCATCGACACCCTTTCGGCGCCACCGGGGGTAGCTCCGACATGACCGACGCCTTCCGCGAGACGGTCGCCGCCGTCCGCGAGCGCGCGACGCCTACCGACCAGGAGCGCGAGCGACTCGCGGCGGCGACCGATCGGCTCGTCGCCCGGGTCGAGTCGGCGACCGCGGACCTCCCCGTCGGAACCGACGTCGTCCGCGTCGGCTCCACCGCCAGGGGGACCTGGCTCTCGGGCGACCAGGACATCGACCTGTTCGTCCGCTTCCCGCCCGACCTCCCCCGCGAGGAGCTCGAATCCCTCGGACTGGAGGTCGGCCACGCGGTCCTGCCCGACGGCCGCGCCGAGTACGCCGAACACCCCTACGTCACCGGCGAGTTCGAGGGCTATGACGTCGATCTCGTCCCCTGTTATCGCGTCGACTCCGCCACCGAAGCCCGCTCGGCGGTCGACCGCACCCCCTTCCACACCGCCTACGTCGAGGAGGCGATCACGCCCGAGCTCGCCGCCGACGTCCGCGTCCTGAAGCGGTTCCTCACCGCCTGCGGGATCTACGGCAGCGACCTCCGTACGGAGGGGTTCTCGGGCTATCTGACCGAGCTCCTGATTCTCGAACTCGACGGGTTCGAGCCGCTGATCGAGGCCGTCGCCGACTGGCACCCGCCGGTCGAGCTCGATCCCGCCGAGCACGGGAGCCGGGCGTTCGACGACCCGCTGGTCGTGATCGACCCCACGGACCCCGAGCGCAACGTCGCGGCGGTCCTTTCGAGTACGAACCTCGCGCGGTTCCAGCACCACGCCCGTGCGCTGCTCGCCGAGCCCGCCATCGAGCGGTTCGAACCTGCCGAACCCGACCCGCTCGACGGGGCGACCCTCGAGTCCCATCTCGAACGGCGGGGGACGACCCCGCTCGCGCTCCGGGTCCCCGCGCCCGACCTCGTCGACGACCAGCTCTACCCCCAGCTCGGGAAGTCCCGCTTGAGCCTCGCCGGGGAGCTCGACCGACGGGGGTTCCCGGTGATCCGGTCGGCGGCGTTCGCGAACGATCACGCGGTTCTGTTGATCGAGCTCGCGAACGACGAGCTCCCCGCGATCGAGCGCCACGCGGGCCCGCCGGTGGCCGTCGGCGAGCACGCAAGCGCCTTCTACGAGAAATACGAGGCGGGCGACGCCTACGGCCCCTTCGTCGATGGCGGGCGCTACATCGTCGAGCGCGAGCGCGAGTACACCACCGCTCGGGACTGTCTCGAGGGCGAGCTGTTCTCGGTGGCCCTCGGGCCAGCCGTCGAGAACGCCCTCGAGGACGGCTACGACCTGCTCGCGGGCGACGGCCTCGCCGCCCTGCTCCCCGAGTTCGAGGTCGAGCTCGCGCGCTACTACGATCCCAGCCCGTGACGGTCCCGGAGGTCGGCGACCAGCTCCTCGACCTCCTCGTCGGGTTCGGAGTCGGGCGCGACGGGGGTGTGGCCGTCGAAGGTCTCGTGGACCATCGCCACCCCCTCCGAGAGGGTGTCCAGCCCGTAGCCCCCCTCGAGGACGAACGCGATCGGCGCCCCGGCCCGCTGGGCGATCTCCTTGAACGCGATCGTGAGGTGTCCGTAGCCGTCGGTCGAGACGCGCATCCGCGATATGGGGTCGTGGCGGTGGGCGTCGAAGCCCGCGCTCACGAGCAGGAGCCCCGGATCGAACCGCTCGATGGCCGGCGCGAGAACCTCCTCGACGGCGTAGAGATAGCCCGCGTCGCCGGTGCCCGCCGGGAGCGGGACGTTGCAGGTCGCGCCCTCGCCCTCGCCGGTCCCGACCTCGTCGGCCTCGCCCGTCGCGGGGTAGAGCCCGTCCTCGTGGATCGAGGCGTAGAGAACGTCGGATCGCTCCTCGAAGATCTCCTGGGTGCCGTTGCCGTGGTGGACGTCCCAGTCGACGATCGCCACCCGGTCGACCTCCGCGAGGGCGGCCTGGGCGGCGACCGCCGCGTTGTTGAAGAAACAGAAGCCCATGGCGTCGTCCGACAGTGCATGGTGGCCCGGCGGGCGCCCGATCGCGAAGGGGGTGTCCCGGCCCTGCTTGCCCTCGAGCGCGGTCTCGGCGGCCCACTGGGCGAGTCCCGCGCTCTGGAGGGCCGCGTCCCAGGTCGCCCCGACGGCGACGGTATCGGGGTCCCAGTTGCCCCCGCCAGAGGCACAGAACTCCTCGACCTCGGTGACGTAGTCCGGGTCGTGGACCGCCTCGATGGCCTCGATGCTCGCGGGCTCGCTCTCGACGTACTCGACGCCGTGTTTCCTGGTGAGCCCACGCTTGATCGCCCGAAGGCGATCGGGCGTCTCGGGGTGGCGCCCCCCGGTGTCGTGCTCGAGGCAGGTGTCGCTGTATCCGAATCTCATGTCAATGTCCCCCGTCTCAGTCGGCCAGTTCGATGTACGTCCGGACGTCCTCGGCCTTCACGGTCCTGCGGTCGGCGTGGTGTGCGAGCGTCGTCGCGGACTCCGCGATGTCGTCGGCGTAGGCCTCGAGCAGCTGTGCGAGCGCGATCCGCGCGTCCATCGAGACCCGGTACCGGTCGGCGATGTCGAGGCGGGCGATCCGGTCGATCGGCGCGATCGGCAGCTCGAGGGCGTCGGGATCGACCACCTCGCTCACCCCGAAGTCGGCGGGCATCAGCGTCTTTCGCCCCTCGGCGTCCGCCCGCTCGGCGGCCGTCTCGGCGAGGGCCGCCCCCCGGCGCTGGATCCGCCCCGCGAGCTCCTCCGCCGCCTCGGCGCTGACACGCAGCCCGCCGGCGTTGCGCCGGATGATCGTGTCCACCGGCGCGAACGGTAACTCGACGCTCATACTCGAAACCGTTTGCAGGGACGCTTAAGCGTTTTCGTCGCCCTCATTCGAGTACCGCCTCGATCGCGTCCGACAGCGCCGCCACGCCCTCGTCGATCTCCTCGCGGCCCGCACACAGCGGCGGCGCGCAGATGACCTGGGTCGCCGGCCGGCCCGCACCCAACAACACGTTCCGCTCGGCGGCCTCCTCGATGACCGCCTCGACCGGGTTCTCGGCGTCGGGCTCGATCCACGGGTCGACCAGCGGCTCTTCCCGCTCGCCGCCCACCCCGAACTCGATCCCCCAGAGGAACCCCCGCCCGCGGACGTTCGCGACGGCGTCGTACGCCTCCAGCTCCCGGAGCTCGCTCTCGAAATACGCCGCGTTCTCGCGGACGTTCTCGAGCAGGCCGTCGCGGTACGCGGAAAGCGCACCGAGTCCCGCCGCACACGAGACGGGGTGGCCGCCGAACGTCTGGCCCAGATCGTAGCCGCCCTCGCGGACGCTCGCGGCGATCTCCGGACCGACGAGCACGCCCGCCAGCGGCGCATACGCGCTCGTAACGCCCTTCGCGAACGTCAGCATGTCCGGCTCGACTCCTTCCGTTTCGATCCCGAACCACTCGCCACACCGCCCGAAGCCGGCGATCACCTCGTCGGCGATCAGGAGGACGTCGTACTCGTCACAGACCTCCCTGACTCGCTCGAAATACCCTTCGGGGGCGGGGTAGGCGCCGCTGGTCCCCGCGACCGGCTCCATCAACACGGCCCCGACGGTCTCGTGGCCCTCGTTTCGGATCACGTACTCCAGGTGGTTCGCGGCCCTCTCGGCGAGCTCCTCGCCCTCGGCGTCGAACGCATCGGGCAGCGGCGGCAGGAACTTCGCGGCCGCGGTCCCCCCGTAGGGTTCGAGGGCGGCCCGCGTCGAGGGGTCGCCCGTCAGCCCGCCCGCGCCGTAGGTCCCGCCGTGATAGGACTGGTAGCGCGTGAGGACCTTCGGCGCGTCGGTGTACTCGCGGGCGATCTGCACCGCCGCCTCGTTGGCCTCGCTGCCCGATACTGAGAAGAAGGTGTTCGAGAGGTCTCCGGGTGCGATCGCTGCGAGCTCGTCGGCGAGCTTCGCGCGCGTGTCGTTGTGCTTCGCGGAGGAGACGTAGGCGACCTTCGAGAGCTGCTCCTCGATCGCCGCGTTGATCGTCTCGTTGCCGTGGCCGGCGTTGACGCAGTAGAGCTGGGCGATGAAGTCGAGGTGTTCGGTGCCCTCGCTGTCGGTCACGTAACAGCCCTCGCCCTCGACGATCGTCGGCGGGTCGCCGTCGGGGCTCGACCAGTGGGCGAGCGTCGCGCTCGCCGGCTCCGCGCGTTGCTGTGACATACCGGGTCATCGCGTCCGGTAATGAAAAAAGGTTCTAAACGACGTCCTCGGCGTCGATGCGCCCCTCGTGCATCGGGCCCCGGACCGTGACCTCCTCGCCAAGCGAGAGCTCCTCGCTCGTGAGAACGGTGACGGTCTCCTCGCTGTTGTCGAGCTTCGCGGGGTTGCCCGGCTGGACCACCGTCCCGGTGAACTCGACGACCTCGCCGTTCGCGTCGGCGTCGTCGCTCCCGGATCCGCCGGAGCCGCTCGGCCCCGACCCGTTCGTCCCGGCCGATCCGGACGCCTCGTCGTCGGCCGACGACTCGTCCGAGCCGCCGAACGACGAGAGCTCCGCGGAGTCCGAGCTCCCGCCGGCCGTCGGGGCCGACGACCCGGAGTCGGTGACCGTCACCGTCGCGCGCCAGCCCGCCGAGGCCTCGATGTCGTCCTGCCAGCCGTCCTGGATCTCGACGTCGGCGAACTGGACGGTGTCGCCCGGCCCCATCTCGATGTCGGCCTTCTCGCCCCACATCGCGACCCGGATGTCGCCGGTCTCGTCCTGGATGCGGACGTTCCGGACCTGCCCCTCCGAACCGTCGTCGCGGTCGAAGGTCCGTTTTGGGTCCGCCGAACGCACCACGCCGCCGATGTCCGCGACGTCCTCGATCTCCAGCTCCTCGATGGGCGTGGTCTCGGGGACGTACTCGATCTCCTCGTCGATCCCCTCGATCGTCCCGCGGTTGCCGACGTGGAGCTCGATGTCGCCGTTTCGCTCGCGGACGTAGCCGTCGACGACCTCGACGGACTCGCCGGCCGAGAACTCCTCGACGGCTTCGGTGCGCTCGTCCCACAGCGTCACGCGGATCCGCCCCGTCTCGTCGCCCAGGGTGAGGTTCGCGACCCGTCCCTCCGAACCGTCGTCGCGGTCGAAGGTACGCACGGAGTCGGTCGCGAGCACCTTCCCCTGAACGTCGACGTCCGACAGCCCCATCGAGAGGTCCTCGATCCGGTAGGTGTCCTGGATCTGGACGTCGACCTCGGCGTCGGGGTCCTCCTCGGCCTGGCTGACGCTGACCTCGAGGCCGTTGTAGCCCTCCTTGGGGCGGCCCTTCACCCGGAGGACGGTGCCCGGTTCCATGCCCTCGTTCTCGATCGCTTTCGCCTGTTCGTCCCAGAAGGCGAGCCTCACCGAGCCGGTCGCGTCGGCGGCCTCGACGTTGATCACCATGCCGTCCTCGTCCTCGTCGTCGCGATCGAAGGTCCGGAGCTCGCCGACGCCGGTGACCTTCGCGAGGAACTTCGCCTCGTCCATCCCCGGCTCGATGTCCGCGATCCCGTTCACCTCCTCGTCGCGCAGCTCGTGGGCGATCAGCATCGCCGCCGTCTCCTCGTCCGCGAGCCCGCCCATCTGTTCGACCTTCGACTCGACGGCCTCCTCGAACTCCTCGAACTCCACGTCGGTATCGAGGTCCGCGTACACGTCCTCTATCGCGCCCATCGTTTTAGAAAGGGTGTCGTGGCGCGCGCATAAGCGTTGTCGTTGCCCCACGAACCCCTCGCCTTCTGGCAGTTTCGGAATTCAGCGCACGACCGTCACTGGCACGGGCGAGCGCCGCGTGACCGTCTCGGCGACGCTGCCCAACAACACCCGTGAGGCCCCCTCCCGGCCGTGCGATCCCATGACGATCGCGTCGACCGGGT
Source organism: Halalkalicoccus tibetensis (assembly GCF_037996645.1). Taxonomy (NCBI): domain Archaea; kingdom Methanobacteriati; phylum Methanobacteriota; class Halobacteria; order Halobacteriales; family Halalkalicoccaceae; genus Halalkalicoccus; species Halalkalicoccus tibetensis. The sequence goes on along the minus strand of NZ_JBBMXV010000002.1, from coordinate 459,115 downwards.
TCTCCTCTGTGTACTCGATGATCTCGTCGGAGGGTTTGCCCTCGCTGGTCACCGTCTCGAGGGTCGCGCCGTGTTCGTTTGCGAACTCCCGGACGCGGGCGAGCAGCCGCTCGACGTCGTCGTCGTCGGCCCCGTCGTCGGGCTCGCGCCAGGCGAACCCCTCGCCGTAGACGGGTTCGTGGACGTGCAGCGCGACGAAGGCTGCGTCGGGATGGGAGTCGAACGCGAACTCGAGGGCCTCCGTCGAGCGCTCGGAGTCGTCGATCGGGACGAGGATCGTCTCTGACATGGGCGGGTCTACGCCGCCACGGGCCAAAAACACGGGGGCTCACTGAGCGCTACGGCGCGGACGCGGTGGCCGGCGCGAACGGGGTCGCCGAACCGGGCGACCCCGTTCGCGGGGCGGGGAAGGGCTGGCGTCCCCGAGAGCGGTGCGCAATCGCGCACCGCGACTCGGCGGAGCCTGGCGGTCATAGAAAGGGCGAGCGAGGGACGCCAGTCCCGAGCGAGGGCTTTCGGGGGAACAGTCATACCCCTCGAACCCCTGGTACGGGTAGACATGGACCTTCGAGTGACAGGTTCCGCCCCTCCGTCCCCGTTTCTGAGCGCCCGCGACCTCTTCGAGACCGAGTACGACCTCTCGCTTCCCGTGCGCGTTCGGATCCGCGAGGACCCCGATGAGCGGACCTGGACCGCCCATCCCGGCGAGTACCACGTGCTCAACATCTCCCGACAGGCCGCCACGAGCGCGATGGCTCGCGAGCTCGCCCTCCACGAGTTCGCCCACATGCACCGAAACGAGGGGGGCCACCCCTCCCACACCCAGTCGACCGAGGAGGCGCTCTTTCTCGCGCTCTCGGGGCGGACGGTCGAGCGCCGCAAGCTCGCGCACTGCTATCAGATCGCGAACCACATGAAGGACATCTACGCCGACGACATCACCCTGACGCTGGGGCCGGCCGACAAGCTGGTCTCCTTCCTCGAATCGGGGCTGGCGACGGCGCTCGCCGACCGCCCCGAGCCCGCCACGCGGCCGGGCTCCGAGCGGATCTCGCCGAGCGCGGACCCGGAGATCACGGCCGTCAACGCCGGGTTCGCGCTCGCGCTCGTCGAGCGCCACGACCTCGTCGAGGAGGACCACCGACTCTACGACCTGGCGTACGCGGCCGCCCGGGACGCCCCGGGGATCGACTTCGGCGCGTTCAAACGGCGCTTTCGCGACCTCGCGGACGAGCCAGGCGAGAGCGAGTACCGCAAGGCGCTGGTCTCGGTCACCCGGAGCTACGCGACCGGGACGAACGGGTCGACGGCGGCGGACTGACGGCGGCCACGTCAACGTTCGAGGCGTCGAACGCTCGGCTCGGACGCCTCCTCGTTCGGAAGGCTCGATTCGGGCGACGAGAAAAACGGAGAGAGACTTAGCGAGCGGCGGCCGCGACGCGCTCCTTCTCCTCTTTCTGGTTGATGGCGTACGTCTGGACGTCGTAGTCCGCGGCGCCGATCAACTGCTGGGCGAGCGCATCGCTCGCGTCGGTCGAAGTCTTGAACGAGGCGTTGTACGCGCCCTCGGCGAGGAACTTCAGCGACTGGTCGACGCGGCGTTGGGGGCCGACGTCCACCGCTTTGGGAACGGAGATCCCGCCGTACTTCAGGCGGACGGTCTCCTCCCGGGGGCCGGCGTTCTCGACGGCGGTCACGAGCACCTGCACGGGGTTCTCCTCGGTGCGCTCGTGGATGGTCTCGAAGGCGTCACGGACGATGCCGAGCGCCTGCTGTTTCTTGCCGGTGTTCTCCTCGGTCTGCATCAGGCGGTTGATCAGCCGCTCGACGATGCTGATCTCGCTCTTCTGGAACTGCTTGCCGGCGTGGCGCCCCATCGTGTGGGCGATGGGCGTCACCGTGATGTAGCGCTTGGTGCTCGGGTCGGCGTACTCGATCTCGCCGGTCTCCCAGCGGCCGAACAGCAGCGCGTCGGTGTCGACTTCCTCGGAGCCGGCCGGCTGCTCCGGCTCGGGGGCTTCGCTTTCGGACATTATCGCACCGGTTTCTCCGCGTTTCCGCGGACGAGTTCGATCAGGCTCACGCCGTTCACTTTGTCCACCTTGTAGTTCACGCCCGAGAGGTCGCCCATCGCGCGGCCCTTCGCGCCGCCGATCCCGGCGATGGTTACCTCGTCGTGCTCGTCGATGAAGCTGATCGCGCCGTCACCGGGACAGAACGCGGTGACCTGCTTGCCGTTCTTGATCAGCTGAACCCGGACGCACTTCCGGATCGCCGAGTTGGGCTGTTTCGCCTCGATTCCGACCTTCTCGAGGACGATGCCCCGGCCCTGGGGTGCTCCCTCGAGGGGGTCGGATTTCTTCTTCAGACCGCGCTCCCGGCGGGCGTACTCCGAGTCCGACCACCGGTGGTTCTGACGGTCACGCTTGAGTTTACGTGCCGCATACTTGCCGTTTCCCATAGTACCGGTTTCTACCCGATGAAGCCACTTAAGGCTCGCCTTTCGCGGTGCCCGCCCGCATCGGGGCGGATCCGGCGAGCTATCAACACCCGTATCTGGAAGGCGAGGGGCGTAAGTGACGATGGATCGACTATCCGCCGTGATCCGAACCCGAGCACTCGACCTCCTCAGCGACGGGAACGGGGCCGACGCCGACCTCGAGGACGGTTCGATCTTCTTCGTCGGGAACGCCACGGTGATCGTCCGGTACGCGGGGTTTACGATCCTGACCGATCCGAGCTTCCTCCACGAAGGCGATCACGCCCACGTCGGCTACGGGCTGCGAACCGAACGCCAGACCGACCCCGCGATCGACATCGACGAGCTCCCGCCGATCGACTTCGTGTTGCTTTCGCACATGCACGGCGACCACTTCGGCCGGGTCGCGGAGGAGGGGCTCGATACGGACCTCCCCATCGTGACCACGCCGCACGCGGCGGCCGAGCTCTCGGAGAAGGGGTTCCGCGAGACGTACCCGCTCGAGACGTGGGAGACGCTGACCGTCCGCAAGGGCGACGTCCGGCTCGACGTCACGTCGACGCCCGCCAGACACGGCTCGCGACTGGTCTCGAAGGCGATGCCGCCCGTGATGGGAAGCATGCTCGAGTTCCACGTCGGGGAGACGACAGCGCTTCGGCTGTACGTTACGGGCGACACCGTCATGTACGATTCGTTGGCCGAGATCGCCGAACGGTACCCCGATATCGACATCGCGCTGCTCCACCTCGGCGGGGCGAAGGTCCTCGGTCTCCAGGTGACGATGGACGAACGGCAGGGCACCGAGGCCATCGAGCTGTTCGATCCGACGACGGCCATCCCCATCCATTACGACGACTACGGCGTACTCCGATCCTCGCTCGAGGAGCTCCAGGAGGCGATACGGGAGGCGGGACTCGACGATCGGGTCGAGTACGTCGACCGCGGTGATACCGCCCGGTTCGAAGTGCCGTCGGGTCGGCTGTAGAAGGTGCGTCCGGTTGCACCGTGAACCGCCGGATCAGGTCAACTGGATGTCGTCGATGTCGAAGTGGCGCTTCGCCAGCGTCCGGGCGGTCTCGATGTTCCGTCCCCCTGAACCGATCGCGACGCCGCGATCGCCCTCGGCGACCTCGGCGTAGGCCACGGTCGTCTCGTTCTCGCTGATCGTGACGTGATACACCGCCGCCGGCGCCAGCGCGTTCGCGACGAACGCCTCCGGCGTGTCGGCGTCCTCGACGAGGTCGATCTCCCTGTCGAGTCGCTCCTCGAGCCGGGAGACGGTCTCGCCGCCGGGACCGATGGCCTGCCCCATCTCGCCGACGCCCACGACGAAGACGAGCCGCTCCTCGCCGATCACGCAGTCGGTCGCGGTCGCGCCGGTCTCCTCCTCGAAGCGCGCGATGAACTGCCGGGCGTCGTCCGAGAGGGTTCGGGCCATCAGTCCGAGCTGGTCGGCGAGGCGAGCGACCCCATCCGGAGGTCGACGTCGCCGGTACCGAGCTTGACCGGTTTGCCGACGATGACGTTCTCGATCACGCCGTTCAGGTCGTCGACCTCGCCGTGGATCGCCGCGTCGAGCAGGTGGTTGACCGTCACCTCGTAGGCCGCGCGCGCGAGCACGCTGTCCTTGCTGCCCGAGATCCCGTGACGGCCGATCGACTCGATCGTCCCGCGGGTGGTCATGATGTCCGCGACCAGCATCAGATGGCGGATGTTCACGTCGTCGAGACCCTGCTCGCGGAGCGTGTTCATCGTCTCGTTGATGATGACCTCGCGGGCCGCCTCCACGCCGAGGTTGCGGTAGATCTCGTGGATGTTGTTACAGGTGGTCCGCGAGGCGTCGACGCCCTCGATCGCCAGCGCGTCGCCGAACTCCGAACCCTCGGTGTAGAGGACGAACTCGTCCTCGTCGCCCTCGTCGGTGTCCTCCTTGCGGACGACCACCCGGGAGACCTCCTCGATCCCCTTGAAGACGATCCCGCGCAGCTCCTCGACCAGCTGCAGCAGGTCCCGATAGCTCGGCTGCTCGGGACCGAACTGGATGGCGGTCCCCTGCTGGATCACCGAGACGCCGAGCGAGTCCTCGATGATCTCCGCGACCTCCTCGGGGGTGATCATCCGCTCCTCGAGGGTGTCCTCGTTCAGGTCGATCTGGACGTTCATGTCCGCGACGTTCGTCGAGACGTCCCCCAGCGCGAGGATGCGCGTCGCCTCGATGTTCCAGACGACCTCGTGGGCCTTCTCGCGATCGGTCGCGTACTCGCCGTCGAGATACACCGTCATCATCGGCGTGTCGGGGGTCTTCCGGGCGTCGACCAGCTCGATCAGCCGGGGCAGCCCCTGGGTGACGTCGATCTCCGCGACGCCCGCGTAGTGGAACGTGTTCATCGTCATCTGGGTGCCCGGTTCGCCGATGGACTGGGCCGAGACGGTCCCGACCGGGTCCAGCGGGTCGACCCGGGTGTCGAGGTACTGGCTCTCGACCCCGCGGGCGATCTCGTCGGCCTGCTCGACGGTCGCGTCGTGGTCCTCGATCGTCGCGTAGACGCGCTCCTTGAGCCGCCGGGGCAGGTCGGTGTCCTCGACGACGGCCTCGACGTCGTCGCTCACGTCGTGCTCAGTCATCCGAGCTCACCCCCTCGACCGGCGTGTCGATGCGACGCGCGTCGGCGTGCTCCGAGAGGTTCGTCGGCGGCTCGCGCCGGCCGAGGAACTCGCGTTTCTCGTCCTCGTCGGCGAACTCCTCGTCCATGACGCGGCCGGCGATCGCCTCGACGTCGACGTCGCCGTCCTCGTCCGAGGAGACGCGTACGGGCGAGGTGCCGTCCTCGCCGAACTCGAACTGGACGATGTTGTCGCTGGTGTCGCGGACGGTGCCGTCGTACTGGGTCTCGAGCTCCGAGAGCGCGTTGATCAGCCGGCGCTGGAGGTAGCCGGACTTCGAGGTCCGGACCGCCGTGTCGACCAGCCCCTCGCGGCCACCCATCGCGTGGAAGAAGAACTCCCGCGGGGTGAGCCCCGCCCGATAGGAGTTCTCGACGAACCCGTGGGCCTCCGCCGAGAGGTCGCCCTCCTGGTAGTGCGAGAGGGTCCGACCCTCGTAGCCGCGGTTGATCCGCTCCCCCCTGACTGCCTGCTGGCCGACACAGCCGGCCATCTGCGTGAGGTTCAGCAGTGACCCACGCGCGCCCGACTCGGCCATCACGACGGCGGGGTTGTCGTCCGCGAAGTGGTCCTCCGCGATGTCGCCCGCGCTGTCGCGGGCCTTCCCGAGCGTCTGCATGATCTTCATCTCGAGGGTCTCATCGACCGTCCGACCGGGCAGGCTCTCGAGGTCGCCGTTCTCGTAGGTCGCGATCAGCTCCTGAACGCGGTCGTAGGCGTTCTCGATCGCCTCGTCGATCTGCTCGCCGGCCTCCTCCGGGATCGACTCGTCGTCGATCCCCAACGAGAAGCCGAAGTGCATGATCGCGCGCATCGCGAGGCTCGCGACCTCGTTGACGAAGACGCGTGCGCGCGTCTCGCTGTACTGCTTGACGAGCCGGTCGACGACCTCGCCGCCGAAGGCGCCGACGCCGTCCTCGTCGACGGTCCCCTCGAGCAGGGTGCCGTCCTCGATGACGACGTTATCGCCCGCCGAGGAGGTGAACTCCAGATCCAGCCCGTCGGGCAGCAGCTGGGAGAAGATCGTCCGTCCCGTCCAGTACGGGCCGGTCTCGCCCTCGCCGTCGGGTTCGGGCAGCTCGTCGACGTCGGTGCCACGTAGCAGGTCGAGCGCCTGGGTCTCGTTGAACTGCGGGTTCTCGTGGGTCAGCAGGTACAGCCCCGAGATGTGGTCCTGGATCGCCCCGATGATGTTCTCGCCGAAGCGCGGCGAGAGGATCTGCTCCTGGACGCGCATCAGCACGCGCGCCTCCGCGCGGGCCTCCTCGCTCTGGAGCGCGTGCATGTTCATCTCGTCGCCGTCGAAGTCGGCGTTGTACGGCGGACAGACGACGGTGTTCAGTCGGAACGTCTTGTACGGCATCACCACGACCTCGTGGGCCATGATGCTCATTCGGTGCAGCGACGGCTGGCGGTTGAAGATCACGATGTCGCCGTCGACCAGGTGGCGGTTGACCTCCCAGCCGGGCGCGAGGCTCTGGATCTCCGAGGCCTCCTCATCGAGACCGGCGAGCGCCTCGCAGTTCTTCTCGGTGACCTTCAGCCGGCGGCCGTCCGGGCGGGTGACGTAGTTCGCGCCCGGGTGCTCGTTGGGTCCGTTGGCGACGTACTGGCGGGCCTGCTCGATGTTGCGCTCGGTGACGACCATCGTCTGGGTCATCTCGTTTGCGACGTGATCGGGGACGCCGACCTCGTTCAGCGAGAGCGTCGGGTCCGGGCTGATGACCGTCCGGGCCGAGAAGTTCACGCGCTTTCCGGACAGCGAGTTGCGGAACCGGCCGTCCTTGCCCTTCAGGCGCTGGCTGAGCGTTTTGAGGGGGCGACCCGAGCGGTGACGGGCCGGCGGCGTGCCGCTGATCTCGTTGTCCATGAACGTCGTCACGTGGTACTGCAGCAGTTCCCAGAGGTCCTCGATGATCAGCTGGGGCGCACCCGCTTCACGGTTCTCCATGAACCGCTGGTTGATCCGGATGATGTCGACCAGCTTGTGGGTCAGGTCGTCCTCGGAGCGCTGGCCGTTGTCCAGCGTGATCGAGGGCCGGGAGGTGACCGGCGGCACCGGCAGCACGGTGAGGATCATCCACTCGGGGCGCGACTTCTCGGGGTTCATCCCGAGGACCTCGATGTCCTCGTCCGGGATGTCCTCGAACCAGTCGCGGATGTCGCTCGGCATCAGCTTGTTGAGGTCCTCCTCGGTGAGGTCGACGTCGAGCGCCTTCTCGAGGGCCTCGCGGTCCGCACGCCGGGGTCGGAACTCCCCGGAGAGGATCTGGTTGACCCGGGAGACGTCGATGTCGGTCTTCTCGGCGAGTTCCGGCGGGGCCATCCCGACGTCGTCCTCGTCGTCCTCGTCGGGCTGCATCGCTTGGGCGATGCGCTCGGAGTACTCGCTGGTCAGCACCTGTTGGACCTCGTAGTAGGTCGTGGGCTTCTCGTGCTGGATGTCGAACTGCGTCTCCCCACAGTGGGGGCAGGTGTCGGCCTTCCGGGCCTGGCGGATCGCCGCCTTCGTCACGTCGTTGGGATCGTTCGACAGCTCCTTGGTGCGGGTGAGATCCTCGCGGAACTCCTCCTTCTCCTCCTCGGTGAGCAGCAGGCGCGAGCACTCCCGGCAGGTACCTCGCAGCAGGCGACGGATGAGCTTCGTGAAGCCGACGTGGATAACCGGCGCCGCGAGCTCGATGTTGCCGAAGTGGCCGTTGCACGATCCCGAGTGTTTCCCGCAGGTCTTACACTCGAGCCCGGGATCGATCACGCCGAGCCGGGGGTCCATCAGCCCCATGTCGATGGGGAAGCCGTCGTCGTCGTAGGTGTCGGCGGTGATGATCTTCGTCGCGCTCATGTCCCGGTACTCCTCGGGGTCCATCAGCCCGAAATCGATGCTGTCGATCTCCTTGGGTGTCGTTTGTGGTGGCATGGTAGTGGTAGAGTTAGACCGCGTCCGAGAGTTCGAGGCGCGGCGCGATGCCCAGCGCCTTCATCTCGTCGAGCAGGAGGTTGAAGGCGTAGCTCATCTCGATCTCGTGGATGTCGGTCTCCTCGCCGCAGTTCGGACAGTAGACGCGCTGTTGCTGGACGTTCTCGACGGCGGTCATCCCGCAGTTGCCACAGACGTCGATGTACTCGCGGTCCGAGGAATCGAGCAGGCGCTCCTTGAGCACCATCGCCGCCCCGTGGCCGATGACCGTGTCCCGTTCCATCTCGCCGACCCGGAGCCCGCCCTCGCGGGCCCGGCCCTCGGTGGGCTGGCGGGTCAACACCTGCACCGGCCCGCGCGAGCGGGCGTGCAGCTTGTTCGAGACCATGTGGTACAGCTTGTGGTAGAAGATCGTGCCGACGAAGATCTCGGCCTCGATCTTCTCGCCGCTCACGCCGGAGTACATGACCTCCTTGCCCGAGGACTTGAAGCCGCGCTCCTCGAGCGCGTCGCGCAGTTCCTCCTCGTCCTCGCCGGAGAACGGCGTGCCGTCGACGCGCCGTCCCTCCAGGGATCCGACCTTCCCGCCGAGCATCTCGAGGACGTGGCCGACGGTCATCCGCGAGGGCAGCGCGTGAGGGTTGAGCACGAGGTCCGGAACGACCCCCTCCTGGGTGAACGGCATGTCCTCCTGGGGTGCGATGTGGCCGATGACGCCCTTCTGACCGTGCCGGGAGGCGAACTTGTCGCCGAGCTCGGGGATCCGCTCGTCGCGGACCTTCACCTTCGAGAGCTTCGAGCCGTCCTCGCCCTCCATCAGGGTGACGGTGTCGACGATGCCCGACTCGCCGGAACGCATCGTGACGCTCGTCTCCCGGCGCTTCTGGGGGCTGAGTCCGCCCATGTCGTCGGGCTCCTCGAGGAAGCGCGGGGGGGAGGTCTTACCAAGCAGCACGGAGCTCTCGTCGACGTCGGTCTCGGGGTTGACCAGCCCGTCGTCGTCCAGATGGGTGTAGGACTCCTCGCCGCGGGCACCCCGGACGTCCTCGCCGGGGATCTCGAAGCGGTCCTCCTGGCCGCCCGGGTACCGGCGTTCCTCGCCCTCGTAGGTCCGGAAGAAGTGCGATCGGGCGAGCGCGCGGTCGACCGACCCGCCGTTCATCACCAGCGCGTCCTCGATGTTGAACCCCTCGTAGCTCATCACCGCGACGACGAAGTTCTGGGCCGCGGGCCGCTCGTCGAACCCGATCTGCTCGGTGGTCTGGGTCTTGACCATCGAGAGCTGCGGGTAATGCAGCAGGTGCTGGCGGGTGTCCGGCCGAATACGGTAGTTCGCGCTGGGCAGCCCCAGCGACTGTTTCATCATCCCGGCGCCCATCGTGATCCGGGGCGAGGCGTTGTGCTCGGGATACGGGATCATCCCCGCGCCGATCCCGAAGATCAGCGACGGGTCGATCTCGAGATGGGTGTGCTCGTCGTTGACCTCCTCGCGGTCGACGGCGACGTAGATGTCCTCTTCCTCCTCGGCGTCGATGAACTCGATGTAGCCGTGTTCGACGAGCGAATCGAACTCGATCTCGCCGTTCTCGAGGGACTCGATCGCCTCCTCGGTGATGAGGGGCTCGCCGTCCTCGACGACCAGCAGCGGCCGCCGGGCCCGGCCGGCGTCGGCGTTGATCACGACCTCCTGGGTACGCTCCTTCACCGAGACGTTGACCATCTCGCTGACCTCGCCGCGCCGTCGTGCCTCACGTACCTGTTCTGCGAGCTGTTCGGGGTCGGGGTGGGTGCCGACCAGACTGCCGTTGACGTATACTTTCGCGTCTCGTGCCTGTGCCATGGTGATGTCAGTCGTCCGCGGGCGTTCGCGTGGTCGAGTCGAGGCTCGGAATGCCCTCGACGCCCATCGACGCCAGTTCTCGTTTGAGTCCCTGTTCGTCCTCGATGTCCTGGGTCAGCTCCATCGCCTGCGCGAAGTTCTTCACCAGGCCACAGTTCGGTCCCTCGGGGGTCTCGGAGGGACAGATCCGCCCCCATTGGGTCGCGTGGAGGTCACGCGCCTCGAAGTGGGGCTGGCTGCGCGAGAGCGGCGAGCGAAGCCGCCGGAGATGGGAGAGAACCCCCATGAAGTCCGTCCGGTCGACCAGCTGGGAGACGCCGGACCGGCCCCCGACCCAGTTGCCCGTCGCGATCGGGTGTTCGAGCCGTTCGGTCAGGACGTCCGAGCGGACCACGGTGCTGACCGAGAGCTGCCGGTTTCGCATGTTCGCACGTTCGAGCTGGTACTTCACGTCCCGGGCGAGCTTGTTCAGCGCCGTCCGGAACAGGTCGGTCATCAGGTCACCGGAGACCTTGAGACGCTTGTTGGCGTAGTGGTCCTTGTCGTCGGACTCCCGGCGCTCGAGCGCCAGTTCGAAACACGCCTCGGCCATCCGACAGAGGTAGAACGCCTTGTTGATCCGGACGTCCTCGTCGGGGACGCCGTCCTCGTGGAGGTGGGGCAGCAGATACCGGTCGATGACGTAGTTCGCCCGCTTGAGCTGGTAGTTCTTGCCCTGGCCCGAGGCGACGCGTTTCCCGAGGGTCTCGATGGCCTCCTCGGTCGTCTGGACGTCGGCCTCCTCCAGGTTCTCGAGCATGAACTTCACGATCTCGGGGTCGTCGCTGACCCGGTGGACGATCTCCTCGTCGCTCTCGAGGCCGAGCGCCCGAACGAGCGTGACGAAGTTGATCGATCCCGAGACCGAGGGGAACGAGACCTCGAGCAGGCCGTCCCGGCCCCGCTCACAGAGCACGAGCGCGCGGTAGCCACGGCGCTGGCTGAACGTTTTGGCGACCTGGATCTCGTCGCCGTACTTGCTGTCGTACTCCGCGAGGATCTTGTTTGGCGCGAGGTCCTCGCTGGTCATCAGCACGCGCTCGGAGCCGTTGACGAGGAAGAACCCGCCGGGGTCCTCGGGGTCCTCGCCGATGTCGATCAGCTCCTCGTCGGAGAAGCCCGCGATGTTGCACTTGTCGGAGCCGACCATGATCGGCATCCGGCCGACCTTCGTCTCGGTCGAGTCGACGACCCGCTCTTCCTCCTCCTCGCCGCCCTTGACGATGCTCATCTCCATGAACACCGGCGCGGAGTAGGTGATGTTGCGGAGGCGTGCCTCCTGTGGGTAGAGCAGCTCCTCGCTGCCGTCGGCCTCCCGGACCCGGGGCGTGACGACCCGGACGTCGCCGAGTTCGACGTAGACGGGCTCCTCGCCCTCCTTGTCGCCGATGTCCGTGTCGATCGTCTCCTTCTCGTCGACGACCTGCTGCATCCCCCGGTTGAGGAAGTCGTTGAACGAGCGGAAGTGATGCTCCGCGAGGCGCTCCTTCGAGAAATACTCCTCCGAGACCGTGCGTCGGTATGATTCTTCCATTTATTCGATCACCAGTCGGTAGACGATGGCCCGGTCGGTCGTTCGAGAGTCGCGAACGACCTCGATGACGTCACCGACCTCGGCCTCGTCCGGCAGCGCGGGGTCGGTGCGTTTGATCTTCGGTAGGTCTGTGCGGTCGATATCGTACTCCGCGAGCACCTCATCGAGGTCCTCCTCCTCGATGAGGTTGTGCTCGGGAACCAGTGTATGGTCGCTTACATCCATGTGTATGCTGTGTCTGACGGCTGGCTGGCGAGAGAAGCGGCTGTCACGAGATACTACAGATACGTAACGGGGGCGAGCATTTAAGCGTTGTCAAGTAGAACGCGCGTGCGAAACATGTGGCCTCGACGCACACGGCCCGGCTTTGGAAAGCCTTAAGTCTGCAAACCGGAAAGGAGGAGATGCGTTGGCCCGGATGGTGTAGTGGCCCATCATACGACCCTGTCACGGTCGTGACGCGGGTTCAAATCCCGCTCCGGGCGCTTCTGTTGATTTCAATCCGCGAGCAACCGCGCCAGCGTGTCGTGAGTACATACACGAGATCGACGAACGCCCACGAGGGATTTGAATCAGGGAGCGAGTGAGCGCCAGCGAACGAAGTGACCGGGGTTCGAATCCCGCTCCGGGCGCTTCTCTCCACCTGAATCGCGAGCGGCCAGTCTCTCTTGTTCTCTTATCGCGTCACGACGTGGGTGATCACCATCAACAGTGCCGTCGTGCCCGCGATCAGGGGCCACGAGAACTCGAGGGCGCCGATGAAGTCGAGCCCCCAGACGACCGTATAACAGAACGTCGCCGAGAGGACGAGGTTCATCGCGAACAGCACGCGCGGGTCACCCTGTGACCGAGCCATACCGGCCAATCAGCCGGCGGCGGCTTATCGCTACCGACCCGCGTCCCAGTCGATCCACTCCTGCTCCCAGCCCGCGCGCCGCCGGGCGTCGCGTTCGGCGAACTCGCGGTCCTCGCGCTCGGTCCGGTTGCGTTCGAGCCGGCCGGGCTGCTGGCCCTCGATCAGCAGCGGCCGGAAGGCGACGGGACAGACCCGCTCGATCGGCTCGCCGTCCGGATCGAACGCCGACAGCGTCTGCCCGCCGGCCCCGACGGGCATCGCCAGCCGGCCGTCCTCCGCGAGCTGCTCGAGCAGCGCCCGGGGCGGGCGGACGGCCGCGGCTTCCACGAGAACCCGGTCGAACGGGGCGTATTCGGGCAACCCCCGCGAGCCGTCGCGGCGGTCGACCAGGACGCCGCCGAAGCCGGCCCGTTCGAGGTTCGATCGGGCGGTATAGACCATGTTGCGATCGATGTCGACGGCGTGGACGTTCTCGGGGCCGGCGATCTCGGCGAGGACCGCGGCGGTGTAGCCGACGCCGCTGCCGACGACGAGGACTGAGTCGCCCTCGCGGGCGTCGAGCGCGTCCAGCAGGCGGGCGGCGGTGCTCGGCGCGAGGACGGTCGTGCCGTCGACCTCGGTCGCGCGGTCGGCGTAGGCGGCGTGTCCCTCGGGGACGAACGCCTCACGGGGGACGTCGCGCATCGCCAGCGCGACCCGCTCGTCGTCGAGGGCGGCCTTGGCCTCGTGTTCGAGGCTGTCGACCATGTCCTCGCGCAGTACTGCGGGGTCCATGCCCGCACTCGGTGATCGAGCGGTATGAATCGCGCGCTTGTCCCGATCGGCTACCGGTCCCCGCCGTCGAATCAGCCCTTGTGGCCGACGATCGCCTGCATCTCGGTCCCCGGGATCTCCCGGATCGCCGACTCTTCGAAGCCCGCTTCCGTCAGCCAGTCGCGGTACTCGCCCTCGGCGTAGGTGTCGCCGTTCTCGGTCTGGGCGAGCATGTTCACCGCGAAGCTCGCCGCGCGCGGCGAGCGCCCGCGCACGAAGTCCGTACAGACGACCGCGCCGCCCGGCGAAAGCGCCTCGTAGCAGTTCCCGAACAGCCGGCGGTTCTCCTCCGGGCCGAACATGTGGGTGATCCGCGAGCAGAAGACCAGGTCGAAGCCCGACGGTAGCTCCTCGAGCATGTCCCCCGAGACGAGGTCGACCGGCTCGTTCTCGAGAAGCGGCGCGACGACCTCGACGACCTCGGGCCGGTCGAGCAGCGTCACCTCGGCACCCCGGCGGGCGAACTCCCTCCCGAACGTTCCGGGCCCGCCCCCGACGTCGAGCACGCGCTCGGGGCGCGGCCGGGCGTGCTCGGCGGCCGTGACGCTCGCTCGCACCGTCCGGGAGTCGACGCTCGCCATCGCGCCCATGAAGTTCCGCGTCCAGTCCTCGGGGGCGTCGGGCACCTCGCCCGTCTCCATCGTCTCGGGGAGCGCGACCCACCGCGAGAGCGTATCGAGAGCGTGGGGCGCCGAGCCGATCGATCGGACGTCGGTCTTGGTGAGGAAGCCGAGCGCGCGGTTGGTCGGCTCGTAGCTCCCGTCGACGCGCTCGACGTAGCCGCCGTCGGCGAGCGCCCCCACGACGATCCGGGCGGCGCGCTCGGTGACCCCGGTCGCGTCAGCGACCTCCTTCGGGGTTCCGGCCTCGGTCAACAGCGCCTCGAGGACGCCCGTCTCGCGGGCGGCCCACAGCAGGAGCTGCTCCTCGTGGTCCATCTCCATGCCCTCTCCTCGAGGCCTGCCGACAAATCAGCCCCGGACCGTGACGAACCGGACCCCGCCGTGGGTCTCGCGCTCGGCGATCCCCACGTCGCCGACCCGCGCCCGGACGAGCCGTTGGGTCCCGTTGCCGACCGGCGCGAGGACCGCCCCGCCCTTGCGCACCTGTTCGACGACCGCGTCGGGGATCTCGGGCACCGCACACGTGAAGTAGGCGGCGTCGTAGGGCGCGCCCTCGGGCCAGCCCTCGCGGCCGTCGCCCTGTCTAATACTGATCGCGTCGTAGCCGATCCGTGCGAGGGTCTCGCGGGCCCGCTCGGCGAGCCCCTCGCCGAACTCGACGCTGAAGACGTTCTCCGCACCCACTACCTCGGCGGTGACCGCGGCGTGATAGCCACAGCCGGTGCCGACCTCCAGCACCCGGTCGCCCTCCTCCGCGTCGAGCAGCTCGGTCATGATCGCGACCATGTGGGGTGCGCTGATGGTCTGGTCGTCGCCGATCGGCAGCGGGCGGTCCGCGTAGGCGTCGTCCTTTCGGGCGTCGGGGACGAACTCGTGGCGCGGCACCGCCTTCATCGCTTCCACGGTACCCTCCGAGAGGTCCTCGCGGCGGGCGAGCCGGTCCGCGAGTGCCTCGCGTTCGGCTTCGTACATGCTTACCAGACCGACCAGGCGGTCGGCGAGTCGTCCTCGCCGAAGAGGCGTTTGACGTCCTTCGCGTGGACGGTGTCGCCCTCGAAGTCGAGCTTCGACTTGTGGTAGCCCGTCGCGTCGCGCTTGACGTGGATGCCAGTGATCACGAACTCCTCGTCGCCCATCTCCTCGCGCTCGCCGACGGTGAACTCGTGGTCGCCGGGCACCTGCAGCTTGACGCTGCGGCTCTCCTCGCGCTTCTCGTTGGGGTGGACGGTGAGGTTGACCGAGACGTTGTCGACCGCGCGGGTCCACAGCGTCTCGATCTCCTCGACCGGGGCGCTCTCCTCGCGGCGCTCCCCGCCGAGCTCGACGCTCGTGATCCGCACGAGCATGATCGCCTCCTCGGTGTCGAGCACGAACTCCTCGCCGACCGCGAGCTCCTCGCCCTCGGGAACGGCGGCGCTCGCCGAGAACGACTCGCCGTCCTGCGAGACGATCACGTCGATCTCCACCTCGCTCTCCTCGTCGATGCTCGTCTTGTGGGTGTGTCCGCAGGCCGTACACCGCACCGTCGCCTGCCCGCCGGGTTTCAGCACCTCGTGGACCGTCTCCTCGCTCGGCGAACACGAGGGACAGGGAAGCGCCACCTGACTCGCTGTATTGCTCATTGACGGTGAATAACGGGCCGCGCTATAAAAGTCGTGTGCGCCCGGCCCGACGGCCGCCGCTCACTCGACGCGTGGAAGCTCCACTTCCACGCCGTCCACGTACACGGTCGGCTCGCGCAGGATCCCGTCCGAGTGGATCGGCGCGTCCGTGTCGCCGCCGATGCCCGCGTCGTCCCCGATCGCGATGTGGACCGTCCCGGCGGCCTTCTCGTCCAGCAGGACGCTCCCCACGAGCTCGGTGACCGCGAGGTTCGTCCCGATCCCCAGCTCGGCGAGGTTGTAGGCGTCCTGCCCTACCTCCACTTCGGCCTCCTCCAGTTCGGCGGCGACCTCGGAATCGCTCACCGAGATGACGAAGCCGTCCTCCACTTCGATCTCGATGGGGTCGTCGAGCAGCCCGTGGGGGTGCATCGTCCCGTCGACGACGTAGGTCCCCTCGGCGCTCTCGGGGCTGACGAACACCTCGCCTGCGGGGAGGTTCGAGAACCCGCCCGCCTCGTGGACGATCCCCGTATCCGAGAGCCACTCCCGACTCCCCGGCTCGAAGATGACGTCCGTGCCCTGCGGCGAGGTCACGCGGACCTCCTCGGCATCCGCGACCCGTTCGAGCATCCGATCGCACTCCTCGCGGATCCGCTCGTAATCGGCGTCCAGACCCGTCGTGAAGACCTCCTCGGTGATCCCTGGCAGCGTCGCGGCCCGCGCCCCCGCGTCGGTGGCCCTGCCGCGCGCGCGGGTGTGGCTCAGGCTCTTGGAGGTCGGCGCGAGCACCACGTCCGCGTTCGCCATCGCCGCCGCCACGGACTCCGGCGGCTCGGCGCCGTGCTGGGGCCCGGGCGGGTATCTGAGCAAAACGGTATCGGGGGTGATCCCGCGGGCCACCGCGTACAGCGCCTCGCCGATGGGCGCTCGCTTATCGTCGGTGACGACCGCGCACGATTCGTCCTCTTCGAGCGCCATACACTGGCGAATCGCCGTCTCGGCGGCGGGTTCGAGGTCCATGTCGGTCCGTCGACGGGCGGCGGGTTAGTCGTGACGATCACCGGAGGAACCCGAGCGCCCACCGCGTCAGTTCGGAACCGACGAGGACGCCGCCCTCGGCCCTGGAGAGGCGATGACCGCTCCACAGCGAGACGGTGACGAACCCGGTGACGACGAGCAGCCAGCCCAGATCCGCGAGGGCGGCGGGGTCGATCGCCAGCGGCCGGACGAGCCCCGCGATCCCGAGGACGCCCAGCACGTTGAACACGTTGCTCCCCAGTAGGTTCCCGAGCGAGACTCCCACCCGTCCGCGCCGGAGCGCGAGCACGGAGACGGCGAACTCGGGCGTCGAGGTGCCCGCGGCGACGACCGTCGCCCCGATCGCCCACTCCGAGACCCCGACCGACCGCGCGAGGGTGACCGCCGCATCCACCAACACGGTGCCGCCCACGAGCACGAGCCCCAGCCCGGCGATCAGGAGGACCGGGTCGCGAGCGCGAAACGGCCCGTCCCCTCCACCGTCGGTCGGCGGCGCCTCCCCGGCCCGCGCGAGCACGAGCAGGTAGCCCGCGAGCGCGAGCACCAACACCCCGGCTTCGAGCCGTCCGAGACGCAGGTCCACGAGGACGAGCGCCGCGAGCGCGCTCGCGCCGAACAGGACGACCCCGTCGCGCCGGGCGAGCGATCGAGGGATCGAAATCGCGCCGAACAACGCGACGAACCCGAGGATCAACGCGAGGTTGAACACGTTCGATCCGATCACGTTCCCGACCGCGACGTCGCCGGTTCCCGCGAGGGCGGCCTCGACGGTCACGGCGATCTCCGGCAACGACGTGCCGACCGCGACGACGGTCAGCCCGATCGCCACCTCCGAGAGCCCCAGTCGGCGGACGAGGCGGACCGCGCTCTCGACGAAGAGATGCGCGCCCAGCCAGAGGCCGGCCACCGATCCCGCAAGCAGCGCGATCGGCACGGCGAGGTCGGCGACCACCCGCCTACCGCTCCAGGGCCTCGATCGCGACCAGCGACTCGCCGGTCAGCGCCCGGACGTACGCCCCGCCCGCGATCGAGACGTGCGAGAAGTCGCCCTCGTCCATCCCGTACATCTCGACCGCCCGAGAGGTGTCCCCGCCGCCGACCACCGAGAAGCAGTCCGTCCCGGCGATGGCCTCGAGGACCCCGACCGTGCCGTCGGCGAAGCGCTCGTCCTCGAAGACGCCGAGCGCCCCCTTGACGAAGACCGCCTCGCTGTCGGCGACGACTTCCTCGTACTCGCTGACGGTATCGCTCCCGACGTCGAGGAAGGACGTCTCCTTCTCGACGCCCTCGACGGCGACCTCCGCGCGTTCGTCGTCCCCGTCCTCGTAGGCGAGGTCGACGGGCAGACGGATCCGGTCGCCGTACGAATCGAGCAGCTCCCCGATCGTTTCCTCCTGGTCGTCCCACTGTTCGTCGAAGAACTCCGTGCCCTCGACGTCGTAGCCCACGTCGTGGCCCGCCGCGCGGAGGAAGAGTTCGCCGACGATCCCGCCCATGAGGAAGGTGTCGACGGTGTCGTCGACACGCTCCATGACGCCGATGAGGTCGTCGGCCTTCGTCCCCCCCAGCACCATCGCGACGTGGCCGTCGAACTCCCGCTGTTGAATGGCGGAGTTGGCCTCGTACTCGGCCTCCATCACGCGGCCCGCGTAGGCGTCCATCACCTGCGGGAAGCCGACGATCGAGGCGTGGCCCCGGTGCGCCGTCGAATAGGCGTCGTTGACGTAGGCGTCGAACTCGGGGGCGAGCGCCTCGACGAACCCGCTTTCGGCGTGGGCTTCGGGCGAGCGGTCGGCCAGCTCCTCGTCGATCATGCGGACGTTCTCCAGAAGCAGGACCTCGCCGCCATCGAGGTCCCGGATCGCCTCGAGCGCCGCCTCGCCGTAGGTGTCGGCGACGTACCCGACCTCCCGATCGAGATGCTCCGAGAGGATCTCGGCGTGCTGCTCGAGGTCGACGAAGGTGTCCCGACCGGGGCGGCCCTGGTGGGCGAGGACCCCCAGGGAGTAGCCGGCGTCGGCGAGCTCGCGCAGGGTCCCGGCGTGCCGTTCGAAACGGCGGTTGTCCTGGACCGCGCCGTCCTCCACCGGGGAGTTGACGTCGATCCGAACCAGCAGGCGCTCCTCGTCGGAGAGGTCGTCGAGCGTCTGAAACATGGTCGAACGGTAGTCGACCGCGATAATAAAGGCCGGTCCTATCGCCGCGACCGGATCAGGCCGCCGCCTCGGCGCGCGCCTCCTCGTCCTCGGCGATCACGTACTGCGCGAGGTCGAGCATCCGGCTGGCGAAGCCGTACTCGTTGTCGTACCAGGCCAGCACCTTGACCTGCCCGTCCTCGACCGACAGCGTCGAGTCGAGGTCGACGTAGGAGGAAAAGGGCAGCCCGAGGATGTCCCGCGAGACGATCTCGTCGTCGGTGTAGCCGAGAACCCCCTTCAGGTCGCCGTCGGCGGCGTCGCGGAACGCCTCGTTGACCTCCTCCCTTCCGACGTCGGCCTCGAGGTCGACGGTGAAGTCGGTGATCGAGCCGTTCGGGACGGGCACGCGCATCGCCATCCCGTCGAGCTTGCCCTCGAGGTCGGGCAGGACCTCGGTGGTCGACTGGGCCGCGCCCGTCGAGGTCGGGATGATGTTCTCGCTGGCGGCCCGGCCGCGCCGGGTCTTGCCCGAGGGGCCGTCGACGAGGTTCTGCGTGCCCGTGTAGGCGTGGACGGTGGTGAGGAGCCCGGACTCGATGCCGAACTCCTCGTCGAGAACCTTCGCGACCGGCGCGACGCTGTTGGTCGTACAGGAGGCGTTCGAGACGACGTCGTCGCCGTCGTACTCGTCCTCGTTGACGCCGTAGACGATCGTCGTGACCGGTTCCTCGCCCTTCGGCGGCGCGCTGATGATGACCTTCTCGGCGCCCGCCTCGAGGTGCTGGGCGGCGTCCTCGCGGGTCCGGAAGATGCCCGTCGCCTCGAAGGCGGCGTCGACGTCGAGCTCGTCCCACGGGAGCTGCGTGGGGTCCTTCTCGCTGAACGTCGGGACCTCGCCTCCCTCGTAGACCAGCGAGTCGCCCTCGAGCTCGAGCCCGTCGAGGCGCCCCTGGACGGTGTCGTACTTCGCGAGGTAGTGCATGTCCTCGACGTCCATGATGTCGTTGATCCCCACGAGCTCCACCTCGGGGGTGTCGACGACCGCCCGGAAGACGTTCCGGCCGATCCGTCCGAACCCGTTGAGCCCCACCCGTACCGGATCCTCCTCGAAGTCCTTACTCATATCCGAGTGATTGGGCCGCGCGGACCAAGTATCTTGCGTCGGCAGGTACGGACCGCCTAATCGCCCGCGAACGTCCGACGGCGCCGCGTCGTTGACCCGTAGGCACCCGCGACACTTAGTCACTCCCCAACCCCGGAGCCCAGCGAGTTACTCGGGCCCGAGTTACTTTCCTATCAATTAACTCGTAAATATTATTCCCCCGCGCGACCCAGTGGGACGTGTATGCTCAAGGTCGGAATCAACGGTTACGGCACCATCGGAAAGCGCGTCGCCGACGCGGTCGCCGCCCAGCCCGACATGACCGTCTGTGGCGTCGCGAAGGCCAGTCCCGATTTCGGTGCCGACGGCGCGGTGCGTCGCGGATACCCGCTCTACTCCGCGCGCGACGACCGCGTGAACGCGTTCCGGGAGGCGGGCTACGAGCTCGCGGGCACGAGCGACGACCTGATCGCCGAGAGCGAGGTCGTCGTCGACGCGGCCCCGGGGGGGATCGGCGCGGAGAACCTGCCGCGCTACGAGGCCGCCGGCGTGCCCGCGATCGTTCAGGGCAAGGAGAGCGACGACCTGGTCGAGACCAGCTTCAACGCCCGGGCGAACTTCGAGGACGCGGAGGGCGCCGACGCAGTCCGCGTCGTCTCCTGTAACACCACGGGCCTCTCGCGGCTCGTCGCACCCCTGGAGGAGAACTACGGCGTCGAGAAGGTGCGCGCGACGCTGGTCCGACGCGGCGGCGACCCCGACCAGACAGGCCGGGGGCCGATCAACGACATCCTTCCGGACCCGATCGCCGTGCCATCCCATCACGGCCCCGACGTCAACACGATCTTCCCCGAGCTCTCGATCGACACGATGGGGCTGAAGGTGCCCGCGACGCTGATGCACATGCACAGCCTCAACATCGAGCTCGGGAGCGACCCCAGCTCCGAGGAGCTCCGCGAGCTGCTCGGCGGCGAGTCGCGGGTCTTCGTCGTCGGCGACGACTTCTCGATCGACGGCACCGGGAAGCTCCGCGAGTTCGCCCGGGATCGGGGTCGACCGCGGGGGGACCTCTGGGAGAACTGCGTCTGGGGCGAGTCGATCACGGTGAAGGACTCGGAGCTGTACATGTTCCAGGCGATCCACCAGGAGAGCGACGTGATCCCCGAGAACGTCGACGCGATCCGCGCGATGACGGGGCTTGCCGACAAGGAGGAGAGCATGCGCATCACCGACGAGGCGCTCGGGATCGGCCTGCCCGAGTCGCGCGAGAGTTCGGCGGTCGTCTCGCCGGTCTAACGCCCGCAAGACCTTTTGCAGTACGGCGCCCTTCCCCGGGTATGAGACGCGACGACCGCAACGACCCCTTCGACGATATCTTCCGCGAGATCGAGCGGATGATGAACGACGTGATGGGCGACGGCGTCGAGGTCAGCGACGCGGGCTTCGGCAGCGACACGCACGTCGACATCCACGAGACCGACGAGGAGGTCCGCGTGATCGCCGACATGCCGGGCGTCGCGAAGGACGACATCGGACTGACCTGCGACGGGAAGGCCCTGACCATCAGCGCCGAGAACGACCGCCGGGCCTACGACGAGCGGGTCTCGCTGCCCGGGCGGGTCGACGAGCACTCCGCGCGCGCGACCTACAACAACGGCGTCCTCGAGGTCCGCCTCGAACGCGCCGACGGCTCGGCGGAGATCGACGTCGACTGAGCGGACGGTCGACGCGACCCGCCGGTATGAGCCGACTCGGAGCCGTCGGGATAGGGTATGATTCACGACGGCGACCGTTCCTTCCGCTCCGCAGCGTGCGCGCGGTCCCTCAACGACGATCCCGCTCGGGGGTTTGGCGCGGTGCGGGCCGGTATACGGCGACGAGATACATCAGCGATGCAAACGCCCGACGGCATGAGTCCTCGAAGGTCGGTGTCACACCGGCGATCAAGACGGAAACAACTCAGCCCTGCGCGCGCGACCGGATCAGCCCGGCGAGCCGTTCGTCGAAGCCCGGCTCGTACTTGGTCGCCTCGTCGACCGTCGGTCGGGCGTTGGTCTCGGAGACGACTGCCCGATCGCCCGAGACCAGCAGATCGACGCCGAGGAAGTCGATTCCGAGGGCCGCCGCGGTCCGTTCTGCGAGCCCGCGCAGCTCCCCGGGGAGGTCGACGCCGGTCGCCCGCGCGCCCGCGTGGACGTTGTGCTTCCAGCCCTCGCCCTCTCGCTCGACGGCGCCGACGTACTCGCCGTCGACGACCATCGCGCGGTAGTCGCGGGTCTCGGGGAGGTACTCCTGGACGAGAAAGGACCGGTCGCCGGTCGCGGGGAACTCGTGGACGAGCGAGAGGTAATCGCAGATCCCCAGAAACGAGTCGCGATCATGGGCCAGCGTGATCCCGATCCCACGGGTGGTCGAGTTGGGCTTGATCACGACGGGGGGGTCGAACCGCTCGAACGTTTCGACGAGCTCCTCCCGGGACGCGGGGTTCGAGACGAGGGCGGTCTCGGGGGTCGGGAGCCCCGCCCGTTCGAGGCGTGCGAGCACCTCGGCCTTGTTGCGGGAGGTCAGGACCGACTCGCGGTCGTTGACCCAGGGGACTCCGAGCAGGGCGTCGGCGACGCCGCCCTCCATGAGCCGCGGGGGGTAGACGAGGCCGACGTCGAACTCGCCGTAGGGGGCGCCGTCGGGAGAAAGCGGGATCGTTCGTTCGGTCGTTTCGAGATGGGTGACCTCGATGCCGTGGTCGGGGAGCGCTCGGTCGAGGCGGTCGTAGGTCTCGGCGCGGGTCGCGACCGCGAGCGTGAGCACTTACGAGACGAGCAGCGTCTCGCCGCGCTCGACCGTGATGGTACAGGGCGGCGAGATCTTGTTGTACGCCCGGCGCATCGCCTCCTTCGCGACGTCGGCGTCCTCGACCTCGCACCAGATGGTGAAGACGCGGTCGTTCTTCTCGATCCGTGCGGCGGTGCCGACGATCTTCCCGAACGCCTGGCGCATCCCGTCGGAGACACGGTCGGCGCCCGCACCCGTCGCCTGCTTGTTCTCGCGCAGGACGTGGTGGGGGAACTTCCGGAGCATGGCGGCGTAGTTGAACTCGCCGAGCTCCTTGATCAGGTGGCGGTTCATCGCGAGCCGGGAGGCCTCGAGCGCGCCGTTTCGGATCTGGAGCTCCTCGTCGACGTAGAGGCTGATCTGGACCGGCCAGTCCTCGGGGTCCCTGTCGCGGTCGCCCATGCGGTGCTGTGCGATCTTCGAGCCAGGGATCCCAGTGATGTACTCGCGGCGCGTGTACGGCTGTTTGGAGATCTCCCGGTACATCGAGGCGGGTTTGTCTACCATAGATACTCTTGTCGGTTCCCAGGCAGACGCGACACATAACCCCTTCGAAGCGGGGGCGCCAGCCGCGAGCAGCGACGATACGGCCTCCCATACCCGCGAACCCGCGCCCCGGCTTCGCCCCGGGTGGATCGACGTCCCTCGCTCGACCGAACCGGTATCAGTCGGTGGAGGGGTTCGAGCCCCGTCCCGGGGCGATATTCCCGGCTGATATCGAAAACGGACCCGCTGGGATCTCTGGGCGGGAAACGGGATGAATCGTCCTCGGCAGTTCGTATAAATATTTGTAGCTAAAACTCACAAAACTTACTACAGGTCCCTTACTGAATCCAGATACCCCTACCCAATGGCAGCGTGAGTATCACCCGGTCGGTGGCCCTCCGGGGTCCTGGCGGGTGAGAAACCGATGTCGACCGATCAAAACGAAACATGAGTACACAAACACACACGAAACGCGAGAAGGGGCAGGCGCTGTTCCTCTCTGCTCTGATGGTCCTCTCCGTGTTCGCCATGTCCGCAGCGTTTGCGGGTGCGGCGGCTGCGGACGAGCACGAGCCCGTGAAAGAAGAGCTCGACGACATGGATCTCTATCAGGGTCAGGAAATCGAGATCACGGATCTCGTTGGCAGTACAGTAGAGGTTCACGAAGGTACGAGTGAGACTGGTGACGTTGTCCACTACCTCCGTGCACAGAATGATCACACGTTAGATGTCGACGAACTCGAAACGGGTCCACACGTCATCGTGGATGATGAAGGGACCTACGGTCCGTTCTGGGTGAACGAGCACACAGCGGACATCGAGTTCGACTCTGAGACCGTCGCTCAGACCAGCACCTCGCTGAACTACGAGAGCGACCGCTCCGACGACGTGACTCTCGAAGTCAGCTCGGACGAACTCGACGGTGACGACCTTCAGGACGTCTTCGGTGATGAATACAACACCGACGACGACGTGATTACGATCACTGAGGTTTCGCCTGGCGATAACGTTGGCGCTGACTTCAGTGACGTCGACACCGGTGAGTACAACTTCACCGTGACTGTCGCTGACACGACCGTTGAGGAGGACCTCTCGATCGAGGTCACTGAAGCAGTCGAGGACGGCGCGCAGTTCGACTCCTCCACTTACTCCCAGACCGCCGGTGACATAGCTGAGTTCACCGTCGAGATGGAGGGCGATCAGGACAGTGCTGTCGTGAGCCTCGAAGACGAGGACGGTGGCTACTGGGCTGACGTTCTCGTCACCGCCGACGATGGTGAGGACGAAGTGACGGTCGAGTTCAACACCTTCGAAGCGGGCCAGGATGAGCCTGGAGTGGAGAACGATGCCTTCTCGTCTGAGGACGGTACTGTCAATGTCCTCGACGAGCGTGACTTCACGACCGATGACGATGGTGAAACTGTGTCGGAGTACCGACTCCTCCCCAGTGCCCTTGACATGCAGCTCTACGTTGGCGACGACACTGCAGTTGACAACGTAACGAGTTCAGATCCTGCGACTGATGAGGACGACCGACTCGACCTGAGCGGCTTTGATGAAGTCGATGTCGCGACGCTCTTCCTAGAGGAGCGATCGATCGGCGACATTGACTCCGCTATCGCACCCGCTGGCTCGCTTGAGGACCTTGACGACGATGTTGATGATCTCAACGAGATCTCCACTGCGGGTGACGAGGTTGCCGAGGACGACTACTTCGTTGTTGGCACTGGCGTCAACGGTGTCTTCGGATACCTTGATGGCCTTGCAGAGAACGATCTGGGTGACTCCCTCGATCTCGAGATCGAGCAGTCCAACCCGGACCGATACGACTCGCCTGACAATGTCGATAACTTCAACGTTATCGTTGACAGCGAGAACGACCAGCTCTTCTTCGTGATCGACACGGAAGCAGAAGGGCTTGAAGCCGGTGCGGAATACGACGTGACCTTCAGCGTTGACGAGGAGTACGTCGAATACTACGCTGAAAACGGTGCTGACGATGAAGAGCTCGAAACGAGCTTCTCCGTCATCGACCGCGACCTCGAGGTCACCGGCGACCTTGACGATGAAGACCGCGTGCAGGTAGAGAACAGTGAAGAGGCCAACGTCACTGGTGAGTCCACCGCTGCGGCTGGTACGGACGTGCAGGTCAACCTGCGCGCAACCGGTGACGACCCCTTCCACCTGACCCAGACCGGAGAGGTTGACGAGGATGGCGTCATCGACGCTGACTTCGACCTCAGCGGGCACGAGGAAGGTCAGGACTTCACCATCACCATGACCGACCGTAACGGTGCTGGTGATGATGTGGACGCCACCGCTGAAGCAGTCCTCGTCGAGTCCGCTGACGACCACGACCAGGACCCCCACCCGGTGACGGTCACCGTGACGGACGCTGACGGCGAGCCTGTCGAGGACGCCGATGTCGAGATCGACGGACAGACCGAGACCACCGACTCCAACGGTGAGGCCACGTTCGAACTCCAGCACGGCGAGTACGACGTGAGCGCCACCCACGACGGTGAGAGCGCATCGGGCACTGTCACCGTTGACGACGAGTCCTCGGACACGGGTTCGCTGACTCTCGGTGAGGAGGATGCCGGTGAGATCAACGACCCCGCTGACGACGCCGACGACGGCGTCGACGACGAGGACGACGACACCGGTGTCGATGACGACGACGCCACGGACGCCGACGACGATGACGCGACCGACGACGACGCCGCCGACACCGACGACGATGACGACCCTGAAGACGAGGAGCAGCCCGGCTTCGGGATCGCCGTCGCCCTGATCGCGCTGCTGGCCGCCGCCGGCATCGCGCTCCGGAACCGCGCATAGAACCGCCCACGAACCACCCGGACACGCGTCCGGTTCCCGCTGACGCACTCCAACCGCCTTTCTTTCGACGCCACTCACACAGCGACGGCGTCGGTCTATTTCCATACGCCAACTCGACACATCTATTAGGAATGGGGCCCGCTCTAGAGCCATGCTCCCCGACCTGACGCCGGTGACCGACCCACTCGGCTGGGTGGTGGTCGGGCTCTTCGTCCTGGGGATCGCGGCCGACTGGCGCGACCGGGGGACCGCGCGGGCGGTCACGACCGCCGCGTGGGCGCTGTTCGCGCTGTTCTGGCTGCTGATGGTCCCCTTCTTCGCGTTCGATCACCGAAGCGTCGTCCAGTCGATCCTGGCGGCCGTCGCCGTTCCCGCCTGCCTTTATGTCGCCTACCGCCTTCTCCGGGGGCGGGACTCCCTGCTCGTCCTCTCGCGGGCGGTGGGCGTCATGGGCTTGATCTACCTCCCCTTCGGCGCGATCCCCGCCTTCCACGACGCGCTGATCGAGGTCGTCGCGGCCCAGACCCACGCCGGCCTCCAGCTACTCGGCTCGACGCCCGCCTTCGAGACCGACGAGGCCGGGCTGCAGAACACGTTCGCCTTTACCCTCGCCTCGGGCCAGCAGTACTCGACGCGGATCGTCTTCGCCTGCACCGGCATCGGCAGCATGGCGATCTTCGGCGGGCTGATCGCGGCGGTGCGCGCCCCCCTCGAACGCCGGCTCGCCGCGCTCGCGGTCGCCCTCTCGACCATCTGGGTGCTCAACATCGCGCGCAACGTCTTCATCGCGTACTCGACGGGCCACCAGCTGTTCGCCCGCGAGGCGCTCGTCGGGCCCGTGATGTGGCTGTTCGGGCTCGAGGACCCGATCCGGGTCTCCTTTTTCGTCGCCGACCGGGTCCTCTCGCAGGGGCTCGCGGTGTTCGCGCTGCTCGCGATCGCCTGGCTCGTCGTGAAGCTGCTGCCCGAGCTCTACGTGATCGTCGAGGACCTCGCGTACCTCGTCACCGGCGAGGAGTACGACCTCGGCCGGAAGGGGGCGTGACCCGACTCACCCGACGCGGGCTGCTCAGGACCGGCGGCGCCGGTGTGCTCGCGCTCGCCGCCGGTAAGACCGTCGACAACGTCGCACTCGGCTACGGCGTCGTCGGCGGCGGGACGAACCTCCGCGAGCAGGAGCTCGGGCCGCTGCTCTCCGAGCGTCGCTCGCTCGCCGGCGAGGTCGTGACCGCCGACGCGACCTACGGGATCGACGGCGGAACGCTACGGGTCGATCGCGGGACCGACTCCCGGGCGTATTCCTTCGAGAATGGGGCGTCCGACGCGCCCGGGGACGGCGAGGACCGTGCCCTGTTCGAGGACCTCCGGGGGCTCGAGGACGAGTCCACGTACGAGTTCCACACGCTCGAGGGGTTCCTCGAACGCCTCGACGGAACGACTCCGCGGGCGCTCGCGACCGAGGCGCTTCGGGGAGGCGTTTCCGATCCGGTCGAACCGTCCGTAGTGAATCGGTTCGCCGGCGTCCCGCCTGCCGATAGCGTCGGCCTCCTCTCAGGGCTCAAACGTGGCTTCCGCGAGCACGGCTACTACGACGTCCCGCGCTACGTCGGCGGCTCGGTTCAGGACAACGTCCTTCGCGGGGCGGTCGACCTGCGCGCGCCCTTCGAGGGACCGACCGACTTCGAGACGCTCATCGAGGAGGAACGGACCGGCCTGTTCTGTGGCGAGATGACCGTCCGGGCGATCGAGGCGCTCCACTCGGTTCCGGCGACCGAGCAGGACCCGCCACTGGCGGCGTTCTGGGTGCGCGACCGGCGCCACAAACACGTCTACAACGGGCTCGCGAGCGTCGTCCGCGACGGCCCGTCCCTCGCGGTCCCCGTGACGTTCGTCGACTACACGGACTCGACGCTGGCCGACGACCTGTGGGTGCGGTCGATCGCCGGCGAGATGCTCTGTGCGTACGATCGACGACACCGGGCCGACGAGATCGGCTGGGGGGTTTAGAGCTGCAGCCAGCCCGTGGTGAGGCCGCTGTCCCGGAGATACCAGCGCTGATAGAGCTCGTCGTCGCGCAGACAGAGCTCGATGACCGCGTCGAACAGCGGCTCGAGCAGCGCGACAGTCCGGTTCGACCGCTCGGCCGTGAGGTGGTAGTGTGCCATGCCGTCGACGGTACGCACGCGGCGGGTCAACAGGTGAAGGAACCGGAATGCGGTCTCGGAGTCGTGCTCCGAGATCAGCGGCGTGAGCGAGTCGAAACAGAGCCGGAGCTCGGCCGGACTGAGCCCCCCGCTCGTGACCTCGAACTCGGCGATCGCCTCCGAGACGGCCAGCCCGAGCGCGCCGAGGTCGCCCTCGATGCGACGTTCCGGTACCGCCGTGTCGTTCGGTACGGCCGCGTCCCCGGACATGGCCGCGGCGCTCCGGCTCGCCGCATCGTGTCGGATGACCGCCGATCGGCCCGGCTCCCCGCCCGAGATCCGCTCGGTGGCGGGGGTACAGGGATCGGCGAGGACGAACAACTGCCGGCGCGCTTCCATGGCTGCCTCGCCCAGGAACTGTCGGCAGGCGGCTTCGTGAGCGGCCGGCATCCGCGACCCGACCACGAGGAGGTTCGAACCGCGCCCCTTGAGCGCGTCGAGCTCCTGTACGAGCGCCGTCGTCTCCTCGTATGCCGGCCCGTCGGACCCTTGCTCGCGTCGCATTCTCTCCTTGTAGTCTCAAGGCTTCAAAATATAAACGTTGCCCCAATCGTTTTCATTGCTGATAATCGAGACGGACCCCGATCGGCCGTCGGCCCGCCGACCGGGCGATTCGGGCGATAGACTTTTGTCCGATATCGGTGATGTCTTACCGTGACGCCATGATTCCATCGGCTCCACGCGGGCAGTCGGCCGATTCGGCAGCGATCCGGTTCGAACGCGGCGGCGGAACGCTGGACGTCGTCGACACCGTCGAGCGCCGGCGGTACTCGTTATCGCTGATGGCTGCGACCGCGTCATCGCCCGCGCGAGCGTCGTCGTTCCGGTTCCCGGTCGACGAGGCGATCGCCGTCGAGACCGGCACGATCTCGCTCCCGTCGGTGATCGCGGTCTACGTCCGCGACGACGACGGCCGGATGCTCGCGGAGGTCGGCCAGTTCGCCGAGGAATCGTTTTCGGACGGTTCGTACAGCCTCGAGCTGTGCGCGCCGATGAAGCTCTACGTCCGGATCGACGGCCCCTTCGAGATCGAGGCCGACGCCTCCCGGATGACGATCGCGCTCCCGGAGCCGGCCCGGGTCGCGATCGGCGCGCGATCGAAACACGACCGGCCCGCGGCGACGATCACGACGACCGACGACCCGGAGGACGTGATGGCCGCGATCTCCGCGTTCGGCTCGGCGCTGAAGACGACGAGTCCCGAGCGCTCCTACCCCACGCTCCGGGGTCACCCGCCGACCCTCGAACGCGGCTCGGAGCTCTCGATCCCCGAGGGCCTCTCGGCGCCCGAGACGGGGATCTCGATCGAGGTCCCGCCGACGCTCGGCCACGCGTACGTGGTCGCCCCCCTCGCGTACTATCTGGGCGCGGGGGTCGAACCCGGCGACGACGCGTGGATCCATACGGAGTCGGGCTTCTCGCACCCGCTCGGCTCCGGCGACGCCTTCGAGCGCGAGGTCGAGCGGGTGCTGAAGCAGACGTTCTTCCTCGACTGTGTCACCCGCACCGAGGGGCTCTATCCCATCGACCTCCACGAGCGCCGCGCGATCGAGGAGCACGTCGACCTGGACTTCGCCGCACTCTACGACCGCTCGCCCGCCGACCGACTCGAGGCGTATCTCTCCGTTCCGTACTCGGACGTCGAACCGCACGTTCCCGAGTGGAAGCTCACCTCCCACGTCTCGACGAGCCCCTCGAGCATCGAGATGCTGCCGTTCCTGGTCGACGACCTGGCGGTGATCCACACCCCCGACAGCGGCTTCGTCTCCTCGACGGGGGTCGAGACCACGGCGGTCGAGGGGTTCCTCAGAGGCCCCGGCGACGGGACCCGTGAGGCGGCGACCGCGACGGCCACGCCGACGGGGTCGTACGTCGAACCGACGACGACCGACTCGCTCGAGCAGTCCTGGGTCGGCAGCGAGACGCCGATGGGTGCGAGCAAGGCGACCCCGCAGGCGTATCACAACCGCCTCGCGCGCGAGGGGTCGAGCGGCGACGTCTCGATCACCGTCGTCTGCAACGATCCGGAGATGATCGAGGAGCGCGACCTCGTCGACGACGTCTACGGCTCGCGCGAGGAACTCCCCTTCGAGGTGACGCCACACCACGACCTCACCCGCGAGGAGCTGCGGGCGGTCCTCGAAACGGATGTCGATTTCCTGCACTACATCGGCCACATCGAGCCCGACGGCTTCGAGTGTGCCGACGGTCGCCTCGACGCGCGGGAGCTCGATTCGATCGGCGTCGACGCCTTCCTGCTCAACGGCTGTCGGTCCTACGATCAGGGGATGGCGCTGATCGACGGCGGCGCGATCGGCGGGATCGTCACCCTCGCCGACGTGGTCAACGCCGGCGCGGTCGAGATCGGCTCGACGCTCGCGAGGCTGCTGAACAACGGCTTCCCGCTGCGGGCCGCACTCGAGGTCGCGAAGGGCGAGAACGTCATCGGCGAGCAGTACATCGTGGTCGGTGACGGCGGGATGTCGGTGACGCAAGTAGATGGAGGAACCCCACTTCTGTTCGATGTCCGAAAAACGGACAACGCCTTTTGCTTGGACATGACTGCATATACAACTTCCTTGGAGGGAATAGGTAGCCTAATCCGGCCATGTATTGGCGAGGGTGTTGTTCACCATCTCAACTCGGGCACAATACATGAGTTCGAGATGTCTCTCAAGGAATTGGAAGAGTTCTTACAACAGACTACGGGTGCTCCCATTCGAGTCAAGGACAAGCTCGTTTGGAGTGGCGAAGTCGACCTCAGCGCGTATTTCTAATCAGGGTCCTGCTGTAGTAACAGCGTGACTTGCTGCCGCGTTCCCCGCCTGCGTCAGCAGCAGCAGGGCGGTGAACAGGACGCCGGTCATTCGTGGGTGGTTCGCCAGGTACGTTTTGATGCTTTCGTTGGACATCACAACATACCCATACACCGCATCCAATATGAATTTATTCGAATATTGGAGACACTAAATATAGTCATTTAACTAACGTCAAATAGACAATAAAAATGTTAACGAGTTTAGATAATAGGAAACCGAGGGACGGGGCCGACTTCCTCTGTAGTATGTTCGGTATATTGGATGAAATGCGCGCCGATTGTATTGACACGTCTCGTTGACGTTTCGTCGGGGACGAAGATCGTTCGCGCATGGCTACGCACCGGCTTCTCGCCGAAGCCGGTTGGCGTATCGCGTATGAGGATGATCGAAACGGAGCTTCCTGCTGGGTCCGAGTCGGAGCCGGAGTCGAACGCGCTCGCCACGCCCCGTACGATCAGGTCCGGGATCCGTTCGGATCGTCCTCCTTCGGCTACGGATCCGTGGCGAGAGACGGCTGCTACTCGATCCTCTGCCGAGTTCGACAACTCTCCGAACGAGATCCCGTAAAACCGGATGCCGCCTCCCGGATTTGAACTTCCGAAAGACTTCGCTGCGCTCGTCTTTCGACTTCCCGCTCGCTCCGCTCGCTGGAACGAGGACAGCTCGATCCTCAGTCGAATTCGACAACTCTTCGAACGAGATCCCGTAAAACCGGATGCCGCCTCCCGGATTTGAACCGGGGACAGCTCGATCTTCAGTCGAGTGCTCTCCCAGTCTGAGCTAAGGCGGCGCGTCCGAAGCGAGGACGACCGCCGCAAAAAGGATTTCGAAAGGCACCGGTCGCTATCGCGGCGCCCGCCTGTGTTATTGCTTCCCTTATCCCGCTCAACGTCGGCTTAGCGTTCGGTTATCGACCGCCGGAAGTCCGGCTCCGATCGATCAGTCGGTGGACCGGTCGGACCAGCGCGCTCCGTCGCTGGTAATTGTTGAATGGGTTACACACTCTATAATAAACACCCTAGGAAGCGGTGAGGTAGGTATGCTGAATCGCCCTCGCCCCGCCGAACTGGGATCGGTTTCCGAATCGGACCGCAGCATTGAATCCCCTCGCGCGTGCAGTGGGGAACATGGTCGGTCAGCAGGAGGTGGCTGAGCGGATGGTCGGGTTGCGCGGAGCCGTCGGCCACGAGCTACCGACGAACGGGACGAAGCCGTCCGAGAACGGCGTCCTGTCGGAGCAAGCGGGCGCGGACGTGTCGCTGCAGCTCAATACCCATCCCCTGCTGTCCGGCGAGCAACCGATCGAAGCCGAGGACGGCGTCGACGTCTGGGTGCTCGGCGAGGTCTACGGCTTCGACGACACCCCGCTCGGCGGAACGACCGGCCACGTCCCGCTTCCGACGGGTCAGGACAGCGTCGAGTTCTGCTCGCAGCTGTACGCCGACCACGGCCGCGAGTTCGTCCACGGTCTCAACGGTAACTGCGTCGGGATCATCCACGACCGCGACGCCCGCGAGCTCTCGGTGTTCACCGACCGGCTCGGGTCCGTCCCGATCTACTACGCGACGCCCGACGAGGGGATCGTGTTCGCGACCGAGATCGACGCGGTCGCGCGCCACCCCGCCGTCGAGACCGAGTTCGACCTGGGCTACCTCCACGAGTATCTCGTCTATCGGCGTCCCTTCGGGGTCAAGACCCCCCTGGTCGGGATCGAGGAGCTCCAGCCCGCCTCGATCACCACGATCGACATCGACGACGGTTCGATCGACGTCGAGCAGTACTGGCGCCCCCAATATCGACCCCAGGAGGCCCCCTTCGAGGAGTTCGTCGGCGAGTTCACAGACCGGTTCACCGAGCTCTTCGAGGAATGGCGCCGCGACGACCTCGAGTACGGCGTGTTGCTCTCGGGCGGAAGCGACTCGCGGCTGAACCTCGCCGCCCTCGGACCCGGAACGACCGCCTTCCACATGGCGGGCTGGATGAGTCGGGAGGCGCGCACCGCCGAACGTGTCGCCCTCGAGTCGGACAGCGAGTTCGTCTTCCTGCGGCGCAACCACGACTACCAGAAGGAGGCGCTCGTCCGCAACCAGCCCTTCTCGAACTTCAACGGCTGGTTCACCCAGGGCTACGCGACCGGCTTCGAGGAGGAGATCACGAGCCGCGTCAACGTGCTGCTCTCGGGGATGTACGCCGACACGCTGTTCAAGGGCCACGTGATCCCCTCGCCCAGCTACGACCTCGGCCAGGTCGGCAACCTCTCGATCCCGATCGAGACGAAGATCGAAACGGTCCCGGAGTTCATCGACTGGCTCGTCGAGATCGCCCCGAGCGACGACAACCTCCCGTTCCCCAACGACCTCCGTTCGACGCTCGAGGAGAACATCTACCGCGAGGACGGCGGGATCATCCACCACGGCGTGCGCTACGACTCGATCCAGGACCTCGTCTACTGCAGCGGTTACTTCCCGCTGACCAACGACGACGACGTCATCTTCCGCAACAGCCTCCGCGAGATGCTTCCCTACCGGACGCCGTTTCTCGACAACCGGATGGTCGACCTCTCGCTGCGGATGCCGATCCGGTATCGTCTCCGGCGAAACGTCATCAACGAGGCGGTCAAACGCCTCGACCCGAAGCTCGCGTCGATCCCCCACGCCGACGCGGGGCTCGGTCTCGATCACTCGTTTCCCATCGACTTCACGGGCCGGAAGCTGAAGGCGCTGTGGCGAAAGCACGTCGCACAGGAAACCCCCCCGCGTTCGTATCTCAGCAACGGCTCGTGGGTCAACGACGCGGAGCTGATCCGCCAGGACGACTTCTACTGGCGGGCGGTCGAGGCCAACGCCGACGTCATCGAGGGCCTCGAGTTCCTCGATTTCGAGGACGTGCGCGCCTGCTACCAGGACCACCTCGACGGCCGGAACAACGTCGTGGAGCTCTATACGCTCCTCACCGTACTTACCATGCCCATAACACGACAACTAGCCGGCGCGCGGAGCGCCCACCGTCCCGAACCGACCGGCGACTACCGATCGATCCTCCAGGGTGGCCCACAGTGAGCGACAGCCTCGATACCCTCCTGATCGGGATCGACTCCGCCTGTGACTCGGTCCTCGAACCGATGCTCGAGAAGGGCGCGCTTCCGAACCTCGAATCGATCCTCGAGGAGGGTGCGAGCGGCCCCCTCGAGTCCCAGATCCCGCCCTGGACCGCGAGCGCGTGGCCGTCGATGTATACGGGCGTGAACCCCGGCAAACACGGTGTCTTCGGCTTCCTCGACTACGACGGCTACGACTGGGACGTCGTCAACGCGAGCCACGTCCGCGAAGCGGCGCTGTGGGACCTGCTCTCGTATCACGACATGACCAGCGTCGTCGTCAACGTCCCCGTCACGGCGCCGCCGCCGGAGATAGACGGCGCGGTGATCCCCGGATACACGGCCCCCGAGAACCCGACGTGTCACCCCGAGGGCACCCTCGAGGAGGTCCGCGAGGCAATCGGCGAGTACCGGGTCTACCCCGACCCAGACCGGGAACAGCCCGGCGAGTACGTCGATCTGATACGTATGCGCGGGGCAGCCTTCCGCCACCTCGCCGAGGAACACGATCCCGAGTTCGGGTTCATCGAGTTCCAACAGACCGACAGCGTCTTCCACGAGCATCCGGGCCGCGAGGACTACGTCGAGGCGATCTACCGCGCCGTCGACGAGGAGATCGGCGACCTGCTCGAGAGCTGCGACCCCGATACCGTGGTCGTCGCGAGCGACCACGGGATGGGCCCCTACGACAGGTACGAGCTCCGGGTCAACGAGTTCCTCGACGAGGCGGGCTACGTCGAGACGACCACCGGCGGCTCGGGGATGCCCGCGTGGCTCCCGATGCTCAACAGCCAGCTGCGCGAGGGCAGCGAGGCCGAAGCGCCCGATCCGGGGCTGGCGGGCCGGGCGATCGGCGCCGCCGCCCAGGTCGGGATCACTCCCGCCCGCGCGGGCAAGGCGCTTCGGGCGGTCGGCCTCGAGGGGATGGTCAAACGGTTCGTCCCCGCCGACGCCCGACGGGCGGGCAACGAGCAGGTCGACTTCGCCGAGTCGACTGCCTACATGCGCTCGCGGATCGAACTCGGCCTCCGGATGAACGTCAAGGGTCGCGAGCCCGAGGGGATCGTCCCCGAAAGCGAGTACGAGTCGGTCCGACAGGAGATCATCGACGTGCTCGCCGATGTCGAGACCCCCGACGGCGAGGCGATGTTTGAGGAGGTCGCCCCCCGCGAGGAGTACTTCTGGGGCCCCTACGCCGACGGCGGTGTCGACGTCGTGATGATCCCCAACGAGTTCGAGCAGTTCCTCTCGGCGGACTTCAAGGGCGAGGTCTTCGGCCCGCCGACCGAACCGTACAACCACAAGCTCGACGGGATGGTCGCGATCAGCGGCGCGGGCGTCGACACCGATGCCGATCTCACGGGCGCCCACCTGTTCGACGTCGCACCGACGATCTGCTCGCTGCTCGGGATCGAGCGCAGCGACCGGATGGACGGTAGCGTTCTTTCCGCCACTGAAGCAACCGAAGAATATGAGTACCCCCGGCTCGACGAGGGTACACAGGAGACCGACGACGAGGAGATCGAAGATCGCTTATCGGCGCTCGGCTATCTAGAAGGAAACGAATGAGTATCACCGTACGACGCGCAGACGACGAGGAACTCGAACAGTGGGACAGCTACGTGAACAGATCGGAGGCCGCCGGTCCCTTCCATCAACGCGAGGGGATCGAGCTGCTGGCGGATCACACCGACACGACCCTCCACCCGCTGGTCGCCTACAAGGGCCAGCAGGCCGTCGGGATTCTCCCGGTGTTCGAACAGCAGAAGGGCCCTTTCACGATGGTGGTCACGCCGCCCAGCCACACCGAAGTCTACTACCTGGGCGCGGCGCTGCTCGACACCCACCAGCTCAAACAGCGCAAGCTCGAGCGGCGAAACCGCCGCTTTGCCTACACCTGTCACGAGTGGATCGAGGAGAACATCGATCCCGACCTGACCCATATCCGGACGGTCGACCGGTATCAGGACCTCCGGCCGTTCAAGGAGAAGGGCTACGAGGTCGAGCCGTACTACACCTACATCACTGACCTCAC
Organism: Halalkalicoccus tibetensis; assembly: GCF_037996645.1. Lineage (NCBI taxonomy): Archaea > Methanobacteriati > Methanobacteriota > Halobacteria > Halobacteriales > Halalkalicoccaceae > Halalkalicoccus > Halalkalicoccus tibetensis. The sequence continues at coordinate 423,154 of NZ_JBBMXV010000002.1, read as the reverse complement.
GCCCAGCGAGGACGACCTCATGATGGAGCTCTCGAGCGACGCGCGCTCGAACATCCGCAACACCGACGACGACGAGTTCGAGATCGAGGTCGGCGGGCTCTCGGAGGCGAAGGAGATCATCGACCGAGTCCGCGAACGCCACGAGGACCAGGAGGTGGACTACTTCATCGACGACGAGTACATCACTCGCCTCTATACGAAGTTCCCCGATGGCCAGGTCAAGCCCTACACCTGCTGGAATTCGGACGGCAAGATGGCCGGCGGGATCGTCGCCATCGAGCACAAGGACACGGTGTATCGCTGGCAGGGCGGGACGAAGGGCGACACCGAGATCCCGGTCAACGACCTGCTCGACTGGCACGTCATGACCGACGCCAAGTCGAGGGGGATCGAGCGCTACGACTTCGTCGGCGCGAACCAGCGCCGGATCTGCCGGTACAAATCGAAGTTCGCGCCCGACCTGGCGACCTACCACGGCGCGCTCAAGCGCTCGCCGCGCGCCAACGCGGTCAACACCGCCAGGACGCTGTTGCCGTTCTGAGAGCACGAATGACCCGCTCCACCCCGCGACTCAGCCCCCGCACCGTGTTCGGCCGCGTGAGAAGCGCCAGCGTCCGCGAGTACCTCTCGGAGCACGGCGGCGCGCGCCACTCCTTTTACGGCTACGGGAAGGTCGCGGTGCGGGATGGGATCGACCTCCTGCTCGAGGAGCGCCCCGAGGCGACGAACGTCGTCCTGCCGGCATACCTCCCCTACGGGATCATCGAGCCGTTCCGCGAGGCCGGCCTCGAACCGCGCTACTACGGCTGTGATCGAGGGCTCCGGCCGGACCTCGACGCGCTCGAGGCTCGGCTCGATTCGGACTCGCTCGCGGCCATGTTCGTCCACTACTTCGGCCAGCCCCAGGCGCGGGAGACGATCGACGCGATCACGGAGCTGTGTTCGGAGTACGGCGCGTATACGATCGACGACAACGCCCATTCCGTGCTGAGCACGCTCGACGACCGGCTGCTCGGGACGTTCGGCGACATCGGGATCACGAGCCTCCGGAAGACACTGCCGATCCCCAACGGCGCGGCACTCTTCCTCGGCAACGAGGCGCTGCCGGCCGACTCGCTGTCGCGCAACGAGGTCCGAGAGAGCTACACGAGGGCCGACTATCGCTACTGTGCGCGGGCGTTCGGCCGGTCGATGAGCGGGCGACCGGGGTTCGAACAGGCGATCTCGATGCTCCGTTGGGCGAACGACCACCGGCCCTACCGGACCAACGGTCACGTCCACAAGAGCGACATCGAGGAGGACCCCCACGAGATCTACGAGTCGACCAAGGTCCCCATGTCCCGCCTCTCGATGCACGTGATCGAGCGCACCGACCCGCTCGACGTGATCGCCGCCCGGCGGGCGAACTATCGGGTCTGGGACCGCGAGCTACGCGACCTAAACGGCGTCGAGCCGGTCTTCGACTCGCTGTCGGAGGGGACCTGCCCGCAGTACTTCCCCGTCATCGTCGACGACCCCGACGACCTCGGACCGCTGTCGTCGGTGGCGAAGCCGTGGCCTCCCCTTCCCTACGAGATCAGGGATGACGGCGAGTTCGCCACGGAGAACCACCTCTCGACGCATCTCCACACACTGCCGGTCCATCAGGGATTGGACCTCCGCGATCTGGGACCGTTGCTCGAGGAGGAGGCGTAGACCGAAGTCGCTCGGCGCCAACGATCGAACCATGACCGGCGGACACGCGAACGCGGGCTATCGGAGGCTGTTCGACAGCGACGCGCTGACCTTCGGGACCGGCTTCCCGCTCTCCGAACGCGGTCGGGGAACCCCCCCGATCGACCGGGAGCTTGAGATGGCCGAACACGCCGAAGCGGTCGGGTTCGACGCGCTCTGGGCCCGCGACGTGCCGACCGACTGGCCCGACTTCCGGGATACGGGCCAGGACTACGACGTCTGGCCGTGGCTCTCGGCGGTCGCTGCCCGGACCGACGAGGTCGCGCTCGGCACCGCGAGCGTCGTCCTCCCGCTTCGTCACCCGTTGCACGTCGCGAAGGCGGCCGCCTCGGTCGACCGACTCTCGGAGGGGCGGCTCGTGCTCGGGATCGCCTCCGGGGACCGCCCGCCCGAGTACGCGGCGTTCGGGGTCGACGAGGACGACCGCGGGGCACTGTTCCGCGAGAGCGTCGACCTGCTCAGGACCGTCTGGCGCGAGGAGTTTCCCGAACACGACTCACGGTGGGGCCGGCTCGACGGGAGCGTCGGCGTCGTGCCCGATCCCACAACCGAAACCCTACCGCTTCTGGTGACCGGCCACGCCCGCCAGTCGCTCCCGTGGATCGGCGAGCACGGCGACGGCTGGCTGTTCTACCACCTCCCGCGGCGCACCCTCGAGGACTACCTCGACGACTGGCGGGAGGCGGGCGGCGGCAAACCGTTCGCGATGTCGATGGGCGTCGAGCTCGCCGACACCGACCCCGAACACATCGAACAGGGCTTTCGCGCGCGAAGCGACTGGTTCGTCGAGTACTTCCGCGAGATCGGCGAGTGGGGCGTCGATCACGTCCTGGTCTCCGTGCGCGGCGAGGACCGCGAGGCGGCGCTGGCGCGCTTCGCGAGCGAGGTGATCGAGCACGTGTGACTCACCAGATCCCGAGCGCGAGCCCGAGCAGCTCGACGATCACGTAGAGCCAGAGGACGTAGGCCAGCCCGGAGAGCGCGACCGTGATCGCGACCAGGTTGACGACCCGCCGACGGCTGCGTCGCGCCTCGTCGAGGCTACAGATCCCCTCGCTTCGATAGAGATAGACCCCCAGTGCACAGAGGAGGAACGTTAACCCGGCCAGCCGGAATACCCAGGCGTACTGGTAGTAGAGCAGGTCGGTGAGCGAGGCGGCGTAGCTCACGCTCCCCAGGCCCAGTAGGACGGTCACGACCGGGGTGAAACAGCAGAGCCCGCCGACGAACGCCGAGGCCGGCACCGCAAGCGAGAGAAAGCGCCTGTCCTCGGCCGTCAGCTCGTCGTCTGCCCCCTCCATGCGAGGGGAGAGGCCCTCCTCGTAGAAAGATGCCGCGGCTCGCGGGTTGCTCGTCGTGTCTCCATGGGTTCGGGCGGATTCGAACCACGAGGACTTCGCTCTGCTCGTCCTCTGGGTCCGAACCCCCCTCTCGTCACGTCGCTGGCGCTCGCGGAAGTGCTCGCGCCAGCAAAGTGGGTTCGGGCGGATTCGAACCACGGTCGCTCCACTTCGTTCCGCTCCCTGCTCCGAATCGCCCTCACGAAATTCCGGCGCGACTCGCGGGATGCTCGTCGTGCCTCCATGGGTTCGGGCGGATTCGAACCACCGATCTCGGCCTTGTAAAGGCCGCGTCATAACCAACTAGACCACGAACCCGTATCCGGACGAACTCGTCCCGATCGAATAACGGTTTCTTTCTCGACCGGAAGCCCTTACCCCGATGGCGCCCACCCTCGAACATGGCCTCCCGTCGGCTGTCGCTGCTGGTCGCCGCCCTCCTGATCGCCGCGGTCGTCCTCGCTTTCGCCTACCAGCTCGGACTGCTCGCCTACCTCACCGGCACGGAGGACCGCGCGACGGTGACGATCTCCGAGGAGGGCGGCGAGACGCTCGCGACCGTCGAGGCGGAGGTCGCCGACACCCCGCCCGAGCGCTACACCGGTCTCTCCGATCACGAGTCCCTCGGCGAACACGAGGGCATGCTGTTCGTCTTCGGGAGCGAGGACACCCAGAGCTTCGTGATGCGCGACATGGCCTTCCCGATCGACATGATCTTCGTCGGCGAGGACGGGACCATCACGACGATCCACGAGGCGCCCGTCGAGGACGACGATTCGAGCTACCGCGGCGAGGCCAAATGGGTCCTCGAGGTGAACTACGGCTACGCCGCCGAACACGGGATCGAGGAGGGCGACCAGGTCGGCATCGAGTACCGGTGATCGGCCGGGTTTCGGTTCGTAACAACCCTTTTTGCCGCGCGTCGCCTCGTTCGCGTAATGGCTGTTCAGGAGGGTGACGACGACCCGTTCGAGGAGCAGCGAGAACGGGTCGACGACTCGATGCAGCGGCTCTTTCGCCGGTACGGCTCGGAGAACGCCTTCGAGTACGCCGTCGCGATCGTCGCGAGCGTCCTCGCCCGCCTGCTCGATCTGGTACCGCCGGTCATGCTCGGGGTCGCCATCGACGCGATCTTCACCGACTCGCGGGCGTTCGGCCTCGGACCCGTCCCGGCGGAGTGGCTGCCGGCGACCCAGGAGGGCCAGTTCGCCCTGACGGTTGCGATCATCGCCGGCTCGTTCGCGCTCGGCGCGGTCTTTCACTGGCTGCGGAACTGGGGCTGGAACGCCTCCTCCCAGAACATCACCCACGACGTTCGGGTCGACGCCTACAACCAGATGCAGCGCCTGGGGATGGACTTCTTCTCCGACAAACAGACCGGCGAGCTCATGAGCATCCTCTCGAACGACGTCAACCAGCTCGAGCGCTTCCTCAACGACGGGCTGAACTCCGCCTCGCGGCTGATCGTGATGGTGATCGGGGTCTCGCTGGTGCTGTTCACCTACAACTGGCAGCTTGCGCTCGTGGCGCTCGTTCCGGTGCCGCTGATCGCGCTGTTCACCTACGGCTTCATCTCGATCATCCGCCCGAAATACAAGACGATGCGCGCGACCGTCGGCGCGCTCAACTCCCGCCTGGAGAACAACCTCGGGGGGATCCAGGTGATCAAGTCGAGCAACACCGAACGTTACGAGGACGACCGCGTCGACGACGCCTCGATGGAGTACTTCGACGCCAACTGGGACGCCATCTGGACGCGGATCAAGTTCTTCCCGTCGCTGCAGGCGATCTCCGGGTTCGGCTTCGCGCTGACGTTCGTCGTCGGGGGCTACTGGGTGTTCGCCGGCGCGCCGGGCCCGCTGACCGGCGAGCTCACGCTGGGGACGTTCGTCGTCTTCATCCAGCTCAGCCAGCAGCTCACCTGGCCGATGGCCCAGTTCGGGCAGGTGATCAACATGTACCAGCGCGCCGAGGCCTCGAGCGCCCGCGTCTTCGGGCTGATGGACGAACACGGCGCGCTCGCCGACGACGACGAGCTGCCCGACCTCGCGGTCGAGGGCGGTCGCGTCGAGTACGACGACGTCACCTTCGGCTACGACGAGGAGCCGATCGTCGAGGGGGTCAGCTTCACCGTCGAACCCGGCGAGACGGCCGCGCTGGTCGGGCCCACCGGCGCGGGCAAGTCCACCGTGCTGAAGCTCCTGCTCAGGATGTACGACGTCGACGAGGGCGAGATCCGGATCGACGGCCAGGACGTTCGTGACGTGTCGCTGCGGAGCCTGCGTCAGTCGATCGGCTACGTCGGCCAGGACACGTTCCTCTTCTACGGCACCGTACGGGAGAACATCGCCTACGGCACCTTCATCGCCGACGACGAGGAGATCGTCGAGGCCGCGAAGGCCGCGGAGGCCCACGAGTTCATCCGGGACCTGCCGGAGGGCTACGATACGATGGTCGGCGAGCGGGGCGTGAAGCTCTCGGGGGGCCAGCGCCAGCGGATCTCGATCGCCCGCGCAGTGCTGAAGGACCCCGAGATCCTCGTCCTCGACGAGGCGACCAGCGACGTCGACACCGAGACCGAGATGCTGATCCAGCGCAGCCTCGACGAACTCACCGAGGACCGGACGACGTTCGCGATCGCCCACCGGCTCTCGACGATCAAGGACGCCGAACGGATCGTTGTTCTCGAGGACGGCCGGATCGTCGAACACGGCGGCCACGACGAGCTGCTCGAGAACGGCGGGCTCTACGCCCACCTCTGGGGCGTGCAGGCGGGGGAGATCGACGAGCTTCCCGAGGAGTTCATCGAGCGAGCGGCGAAACGTCAGGCCCGAACGGAAGCGGGCAACGATTGACGCAACGACGCCTCGATCGGCGCGATCGATGTCCCTCCGCGACCGCAGAAATACGCAGCATCGGGCGATCCTGCCGTCTCGTTCGGGTCGGAGCCGAGCGCCTCAGAGCGACTCGTCGCCGGGGTTGACGTCCTGACCGGGGGCGCCCTCCTCCTGCCTGTCTTCCCCCGCCGCGGGGGGCGTGCGGTCGGAGTAGTTCTTCCGGCCGATCGCCTCGTCGCCGACGAAGTTCATGATCATCGTCTCGAGGTCGCCCGCGTCCTGGTAGGTCTGGTCGTTGTCCTGTAGCGGCGCGAGGATCTCCTCGAGGGTGGTCGTCTCCTCGGAGAGCTGGAACTCGGCGTCGCCGTACTGCTCGATGAGGTCGTCGTTGTCGATGGGGTAGTCGATCTCCTCCTCCATCGTCTCCTCGAACTCGCCGAACTCGACGCCCTGCTCCCTGCTCTCGTCCTCGCCCATGGTGGTGGAATCGTCGTCGCTCATAGCACTCGAACGTCGATGCCCGCACACAAAACGGTTCCTCCTGCAAGCCCCGCTACCGCCGGAACTAACTCGCCGCTCCGCGACCTGCCCGCATGCACCTCCCCGACTCCACGTGGACCGAGGCGGGCGCCCTCGACACCGACCTCGCCCTTCTCCCGGTCGGCAGCACCGAACAGCACGGCCCCCATGCCGCCCTCGGCACCGATGTCGCCACCGCCGAGGCCGTCGCCGACGCCGCCACCGACGCCTACGACGGCGAGGTGGTCGTCGCTCCCTCCATACCCGTGGGGGTCGCCGAGGAACACCGCCAGTTCCCGGGGACGCTGTGGGTCAGCCCCGACACCTTCCGGTCGTACGTCCGCGAGACGGTCGCCGCCCTCGCCCACCACGGCTGGGACCGCGTCGTCGTCGTCAACGGACACGGCGGCAACGTGCCCGCCCTCGGCGAGGTCTGTGCGACGATCTCCCGGCGGGACGCGGCCTACGCCGTCCCGTTCACCTGGTTCGAGGGGGTCGGCGATCACAGGGAGGAGATGGGCCACGGCGGCCCCCTCGAGACCGCGCTGTTGCGCCACGCCGCCCCCGACCTCGTCCGTGAGGGCCGGATCGAGGAGGCCGCAACGGAGGCCGCCGAGCGCTGGGGCGAGTGGGTCTCGCGGGTGAACCTCGCGGTCGATTCGGCGGAGTTCACCGAGAACGGCGTCGTCGGCGATCCACGCGAGGGTTCGAAAGAGCGCGGCGAGGAGCTGCTCGCCCTCGCGAGCGCGGCGCTCGTCGAGCTGCTTTCGGCGATCGAGGGTCGCGACCTCGCGCCACCCGAACGGCGGTAGGCGTTACTCCTCGGTCTCTTCGTCGTCGCTCTCCTCCGACGACTCCGTTTCGTCCGCATCCTCGTCGTCGCTTTCCTCCTCAGTCCCCCCGGTGCCGGCGTCCTCGAGCTCGCCGCGGAGCTCGGGGACGGTGCTCGCGAGCTCGCCGACCTGGCCCTGGGCGGTCTCGACGGTCTCGATCAGCGCCGCCAGCTCGTCGAGCTCCTCCTCGAGCTCCTCGGGGTCCTCGAAGGCGTCGGCGCGCTCGCCGACCATGAACCACTTGCGGGCGTCCCGGAGGTTCTCGTCGGCCTCGCCGACGTCGAGCGAGGACTTCAGCGAGTTGAGCACGCCGAGGGTGTTCTCGGCGTCGACCGCCCAGATATCCCCGGCCGCCGGGAGCTCGCTCCGGGCGGCGTCCATGTTCGCCTCGACGTCCTCGCGGATCTCGCTCGCGGCCTCGCCGAGCAGGTCGTCGTCGTCCAGTGTCGATTGGCTCATGACGAACGGTTCGCCCCCCGTCCGTTTAATACTGACCCGACCGCGAGGTGAAAGTGAAACCGACTCATTCGACGCTTTCGACCCGCATCCGCGGGTAGCCGTCCTCCAGTTCCATCTCCGTATGTACTGTCACGCCTTCGTAGTCGACGCGGATCTCGACGTCCATCAGCGGGCCCTGAAGCTCGGTGTAGCCGATCGTGGGGTCGATCGCCTCCTGCAACCTGTCCTCGCGGATCGCCACCGACGCCTCGACGCAGTGGGGCTGGTTCTCGATCGCCTCCTCGATGGCGCGCTCCAGTCCGGGGGCGCTCTCGCGGTCGACCGGCGTCCCCGTGAACTGGTGATAGAGCGTGCCGAACTTGATGCCCGCCTCGAAACAGGCGACCTCGCTGTCGGTTGGCATGAGGGGAGGTGGATCGGTCGGCGAAAGGCCCTTTCGGTGTCTGCGTCGGCGTGTCACGAAGACCCTATACAGGAGCGGTCCGTTCTCCCGATATGGACTACAGCGCGAGCCTCGACAGGGCGATGGACGAGGTCCCGGACATCGAGGGCAGCAGCGAGCGCCTCTCGATCCCCGACGCACAGGCCCAGAAGGACGGCGCGTTCACCCGACTCACGAACCTCGGGGAGATCGCCGACCAGCTCAACCGCGAGGCCGAACACCTCCACCGGTTCATCCAGCGCGAACTCGGCACCAGCGGGAAGTTCGACGACGGGCGGGGCCGATACAACGGCAACTTCGGTGGCGAGGAGCTCGACGCCGCGGTCTCGAGCTACGTCGAGGAGTACGTCCGCTGTTCGGAGTGTGGGCTGCCCGACACCCGTCTCGTGCGCGAGGACCGCACCCCGATGCTTCGCTGTGACGCCTGCGGGGCGTTCCGCCCGGTCACGAAGCGCACCCAGTCCACGGGGACACAACAGCAGGACGCAGTCGAGGAGGGTCAGACCTATGAGGTCAAGATCACCGGCACGGGCCGGAAGGGCGACGGCGTCGCCGAGCGCGGCGAGTACACGATCTTCGTCCCCGGCGCGAGCGAGGGCGACGTCGTGACGATCTACATCGAGAACATCAGCGGCAACCTCGCCTTCTCGCGGATCTCCCAGTAGCCCGCGCCAGCCCGTCGCGACGAGGCCGGCGAATCGGCGGATCGCCGCGCGAATCGCACGTTTCTTAGGGTTCGGCGGCGACCCCTCAACTGAATGGACGCTCCCGTCTTGCTGACCGGGTCCGAGGGACGGGTCGGCCGCGCGATCGTCGAGCGTCTCGCCGATGAGTACGACTGGCGCCTGCTCGACCGCGAGCCGCCGGCCGAGGATCGGCCCGGCGAGTTCGTCGTCTGCGATATCACCGACTACGACGACGTTCGCGAGGCGATGGAGGGGATCGGCGCGGTGGTCCACCTGGCGGGCGACCCCCGCCCCGAGGCCCCCTGGGACAGCGTCCTCCGCAACAACATCGACGGCACCCACACGGTGCTGGAGGCGGCCGTCGACGCCGGCGTCGACCGGTTCGTCTTCGCCTCCTCGAACCACGCGGTCGGCGCCTACGAGACCGCCGATCGGACCCCCGACATCTACCGCCCCGACGACGGGTTCGCCCTCGACGGCGCGGAGCTGCCCCGACCGAGCAACCGCTACGGCGTCTCGAAGGCCGCCGGCGAGACCTTAGGGCGGTTCTTCCACGACGAACACGGTCTGAGCGTCGCCTGCGTGCGGATCGGCAACCTCACGGAGGGCCACCCGCCGAAGGACTACGAGCGCGGACAGGCGATGTGGCTCTCCCATCGGGACTGCGCGCATCTCTTCGATCGGTGTCTCGAAGCCGATTACGGCTACGAGATCGTCTACGGTATCTCCGATAACGACCGCAAGTACTACTCGATCGAGCGCGCCCGGGAGGTGCTGGGCTACGACCCGCGGGACAACTCCGCCGACTACGACTGAACGCCGGTGATCTCGAGCTCGCCCGAGCGGTTCTCGACGCGCGCCTCGATCGTCCGCGCGCCGGTATCCCCGAGCGGTTCGACCTCGATGCGCGCCGGCCGGTCGCTGCGCGCGAGCTCCTCGATCGAGTCCTCGTCGGTCCGGCTGCGGATGCGGCCCTCGATCTCGTTTTTGTGAACCGAGACGGTCACCTCCTCGAACTCGATCTCCCTGTCGGGATCGTTGTTGACCTCGCCGGCAGTGATGAACACGCGGATGTCGTCGCCGTCTGCGGTGCTGTACTGCATGTCCGTCCCTTGGTTGCGCCCGCCTATTGAAACATTGCCGTCAGTTGCCGGGGTCGAACAGTCCCTCGACGTCGCGCTCGCGGACCCGCCGCCGGTCGACGTGCTCGGCGAGCCGACCGTAGACGAGCCCACGGCGGGCGGGATCGCGGACGAAGTCGGTACAGAGCGCGAGGAAGGCGTTCGATTCGTCGGCCGCGATTGCCTCGCGGGCGTACTCACAGCCCCGTTCGACGGGTTCGACCCCATAGCCCTCGGCTGCCGCGACGAGCGGGGCGGCGTCGAGACACTCCTCGACCCTGAGCCCCGGAAGTGAGGGCGCCTCGCCCCGGTGGACGAGCGGGGGCGGGCTCGTCCGTTCGATCCACTCGGGATCGCTCTCGAGAGCCGAGAGCGCCTCCCGGACCGGCCCGAGGTCCAGACCTCTGTAGTCGGTCGGAAGCCCGTCGAGATACTCCCGGGCGCTCCCGGCGAGGCCGGTCGCGCCCGCCCAGTTCCGGTTCCGTGCGTGGTGGATCGCAGCGGTGTACTGGATCAGCCCGTGAAGCAGGCGTTCGTCGTCGCCCTCGGGGAGCTCGAGCCACGGCTCCTCCCACGCGTCGTGGGCGGCGTGGTAGTGGCCGGCGTTGTGGATCGCGACGCCGACGTGGAGCGCCCGCTCCATCGCCGATTCCCGGCCGCGGGGCGCGTTTCCGTCGTCGTTCATATAAGATGTCTGCATTTGCAAGCGCCGAATATCTCCGGCGAGTCGTAGTTTGTTGGTGTGACATGAACACTACTCATGTCGGTCGACAGACGGCGCTCGCGACGACGCACGCCGCGGACGGACAGGGAGGTGTGAGCCATGCTTGAGCTCGCGATCCTGTTTTTCATCCTCGCGATCGTGGCCGGGGCTCTCGGCGCCGGCGGGGTCGCGGGACTGTCGATGACGATCGCCAAATGGCTGGTGCTCGCGTTCCTGGTCCTGGCGATCATCTCGCTCGTTCTGTGAGGTCGGCCGACGGCCTCGCGGACGACGCGGTTTACTGGATACCGTAGTGGCCTGATTCTCCGGGAATACGGTCCGAGACGTTGCAGATCCCACATACCCAGGTCTCCCCCTGTCGATCGTAGGACCCGACGGTCTTCGCCCCACACCACCCACAGTACTGCTCCTGCATACACCCTTGTCTAGGGGTACCATGGGATATAGCTTTGGTTAGCGATCGGATACGATTCGGGGATGACGGTGACAAGAAACGCGAAAAAACCGAACGCCCGTGACCGCCGGGCCGATCAGCCCTCGTCTTCCTCTTCCGCTTCCTCCTCGTCGACGTCGGCGTCCTCGTCGGCCGTCGCGCCCTCGAGGGTGAAGGTGACTTCTTCCTCCTCGCCCTCCTCGAGGGTGACTTCCTCCTCCTGGGGCTCGAACTCCTCTTCGAGGCTCTCGACGGTGATCAGGTAGTCGCCCGGCTCGAGTTCGGACTCGGGGCTGGCCTCGCCGTCCTCGAGGGTCTCCTCGCTGATGTTGTGGGTCGTGACGCCGTCGAGCTCCTCGACCGAGATCTCGACGCCGGTCGAGACCGGCTCGCCGTCCTCGTTCTCGAGGCTGATCGTCAGCTCCGGCGCGTCGTCTCCCTCGTCGAGGTCGATGTCGTCGCCGTCGTCATCGCCGTTTTCGCCGTTCTCCTCCTCGTCGTCGCCGTTCTCGTCGTCGGCACAGCCCGCCAGTCCGACGAGTGCGGCGCTCCCGGCGGCGAGGACGACCCGCCTCCGGCTGTATCTCCGATCGTTCATACTCCTCTAGTCTCATATAAATATATAAAAAAGGTTTTGTAGTTGGATGGTAACAGTATGCAAAGAACCGCCGGACGCGGCCAGCTTGCCGTCCGGATCGGAGCATCACTACCCCTCGACCGAGATGCGGGTGACGGCTCGGTCGCTGCGTTTCGCTCGTACCGACAGAAGAAACGTCTCGACGGCAGTTCCACGCACGAGAGCGACAGCGGGTGGAGTACACGTCGGGATACGGATCTACCGGATCTTCGACTCGTCAAAAACCGGCGCGGTAGCTCCGGTGTGAAACGAACCTCCTGACGGAGTCTCACGCTCACTGCGTTCGCTTCACTCCCTGTTCAAATCCTCGCACCGTCCGTTCTCGGAACACGAACGGTTCGCTTCGCTCGCCGGGTTCCGAAAGCGTCCTGACGGAGTCTCACGCGAACGCAGTGAGCGTGAGGCAAGTCAGGCCGCGAATGAAATGAGCGTCCTGACGGAGATTTGAACTCCGGTCACAGGCTCCGCAAGCCCGTAGGATGGTCCACTACCCTATCAGGACTCATCTCACGCTATGCCGGTTCCGTTTAAAGGGGTTACGATCCGACCCGCTTACCGTCACGTGACCGCGTCTGATCACCCAGTCGTTATTTAGAACTTATATATTATTTCTGTCTTGTTTCTGGCGTGACCTCCCGTGAGCGACTCTGAGCCGACACGGCGGCCATCTCCCGACGAGGATGGTCGTGGTGTGACACGTCGATCGGTGCTTGCCGCCGCGTCGGTCGTCGCCACGGCGGTCACCCCGGTGCTTGGCGGGGCGACGGCGACGACGAGATCGGTCGACGCCGACCGGTCGTTCGACCCGACCCGCCACGGCTTCGGGTTTTACAACTGGCGCGTCCAGGACGGACCCTTCCCCGGTACCGATGCGGCCCTCAAGGAGGGCTGGCGCGAGCCGTTCGAGCGTGTCTTCGACCGGCCGATGTCGGACCTGCCCGACGGGCTCGTCGACGCGCTCGCCCGCCACGCCCGCGAGGGCCTGCTCGAGGCGACGCGGACCAACGGCTACTGCTACGGCATGGTCTTCGCCGCCCAGCAGTACTTCGAACGCCCCGGCTCGATTCCCGGCGGTTTCGACCTCGCGAGCGACGTCATGGACCCGTACGCACCCCGAACGAGCGACCGGACGCCGGTCCTCGACGAGATCATCGACTACCATACCACCCAGTACCTCGATCTCCACGCCTGGCTCGGTCGGTACGCCCTCCTCGATCCGTCGCTGATCGACTACGAGTCCCAGATCGCCGACCTGATCGCGATGATCGACACGTTCGGAACGGCGGGCATCACCGTCTTCTCGGAGGATTCGCTTCGCTCCCACCAGATCCTCGTCTACGACTACGAGCGCCACTCCGATCGGGTGGATCTCATCGCTTACGACCCGAACTACCGCGCGGAGGTCTACGATCGGTTTACCTACACCATCGAAGTCCACACGGGCGGCGGGTCGCCCGCCCCGGACCCCATCGAGTACGGGGCGGGGTATGATCACTTCCTCCACAACGAGTACGATCGCTCCATCAGCGCGCGCGACGAGTCCGGTCCCCTCGCGGACGCCTCTCTCTACGACAGGCTGTTCGGCACGACGCTGTTCGTCACGGGCGACCCCGCCGTCCGGACGCACGTCGTCGACCCGAGCGGCCGCCGGCTCGCCCGTACCGGCGGCGTCGATCCCCTCCACTATCGGTACGGCGCATCCGAGGGCACTTACAGGATCTCGGTCACCGGCCGGGAGGCCGGCGAGTACGCCATCGACCTCTACGCCGGCGGTCGGAACCGGACCTATCTCGAGGAGACGCTCGAGGGGTCGGTCGGCGCCGGCGAGACCGACCGATACGACGTGACGATCGACGCCGACGGCGCCACCCTGGACTCCGGGCTCGCCGGCGCGGCGCTGCTCGGCACCGCCGGCGGATACGCCTACCACCGCCGCTCGTGAGCGATCCCGGTTCGATCGGGAGAGCACGCTCTTCGATCCCCGCCATCGAAGGATCTCGGTGCCGTGGTCTGCGACATCGTTGCCCGGCGGGCGACGACGGCTCCCGAAAGCGGAGCGCTTATTTTCAATAACCGGATAGTAACGGGCAGGTCCGTAGCGAGGGAGTTTCCGGGACCTATTTTACTACTGACATCAATGGCAACGGATCACACGTCACGCGGTCGGCTCGGCGGGGTATCGGCGGTAATCAAGGAATACGGGCTCGCGTTCGTGATGGTCGCGAGCTACTTCGGCTCCGGCTCGGTGTTCATCGCGAGCCAGGCCGGCGTCGCACACGGCTACACCCTGCTGTGGGCGGTCGTCGGCGCGGCGCTGCTGGGCTTCATGGCCCAGGACATGAGTGCCCGGCTCGGCATCCACGGCACCTCGTTGATGGTGTTCGTCAGGCGCAAGCTCGGGCGGGGCGGCGCGACGGCCGTCGCGCTGTTCCTCTCGATCGGCTGTGTCGCCTGGACCATCGGCCTGGTCGCCGCGGTCGGGGCAGCCGTCCAGTTCGTCACCGGCGGGGCGGTCGCCTGGCAGCCGGTCGCGGTCGTGACGACGTTCGTCGCGATGGGGGTCGGCCTGCTGAACTACGACCTCGTCGAGAACTTCATGATCGCGATGATGCTCGCGCTGATGGCGATGTTCCTGATCGTCATGATCCCGAGCGGCGCGGACCCGACGGCGGTCGCGACCGGGTTCGTCCCGACGGTGCCCAACACCGCCGCGCTCACCGTCGCGGCCGGGCTGCTCGGGACGACCGCGCTCTGGCCCAACTTCTTCCTCGAGTCGATCCTCGTCGAGAAGAAGGGCTGGACCACTGAATCCGACCTCTCGACGATGCGAAAGGACCTCGCGGTCGGCTATACGGTGGGAGGGATCACGACGATGGCGATCCTGATCGTCGCCGCCGCGCTCCTGCCCGCGCTGGGCTACACCACCCTCGAGTCGTTCATCACGCCCGGCGAGGCGCTCGTCGAGGTGTTCGGCGCGTGGGCGATGATCCTCTTCGTCGCCGGGACCGCCGCCGCGGCGTTCAACAGCATCATCCCGATCATGTGGACGCCCGCCTACATCATCCCGCAGGCGATGGGCGAGGAGCCGACCAAGGAGAGCCGGCTGTTCAAGCTCATCTTCGTCGGCGGGACGAGCTTCGGCGTGTTCTCGCCGTTGGTCGCCTCCACGCTCGGCCTCGGCGTCGTCGACATGGTCGTGCTGTTCCCGACCTACAACGGCATCTTCGGGCTGCCGCTGGCCGCGGCGTTGCTGTTCTGGGCGGTCAACGACCGCGAGACGATGGGCGAGCACACGAACACGCTGAAGTACAACGCCGTCAACGCGGCGCTCGTCCTGCTCGCGATCGTCCTCGCGGTGCTCGCGGTGCAGGACTTCATCGACATGCTCTTCGGCGGCGGGCTGTAGGCCGTCGACCGACCGCGTCCCGGGATCCCGTCGGAGCGGCTCCCCAACGACGACGCGCACCGACCACCAGACGTATTACCCCCGGCCGTTTTCGCCCGACAGTGTCCCCCGAACTCGCCGCCCTCCTCGCGCTGATCGCGCTGTTCGCCGGCGTCGGGATCACCGCGATCGGCCCCGGCGGCGTCTTCGTCACGATCGCGCTGTTCGCGCTGTCGCCGCTCTCGACCGCGGAGGTCGCGGGCACCGCCAGCGCGACGTTCGTCGCGACCGGCCTCCTGGGAAGCCTCGTCTACCTCCAGTCGGGCGAGTTCGCACAGGGCCACGCCCGCGAGATGGCGATCGTTCTCAGCGTGACGAGCATCCTCGGCGCGCTCGCGGGCTCGCAGCTCAACCTCCTGTTGCCCGAGGCGGTCTTCGGCTACCTGCTATCGGCGTTCGTCGCCTGCATCGGCGGCGTGATCGTCTATCGCGAGCGAGTCGGGCTGCGCCCCTCGAACCGCCTCGACGCCGTCCCCGACCGCCAGCGCCGGATCCTGATCGGCTCGATCGGCTTCGGGGTCGGGGTGCTCGGCGGGCTGCTCGGGGTCGGCGGCCCCGTCGTCGCCGTGCCGATCCTCGTGGTCCTCGGGGTGCCGATGCTCGTGGCCGTCGCGGTCGCGCAGGTCCAGTCGGTGTTCATCTCCGGGTTCGCGGCCGCCAGCTACGCGCTCGCGGGCGCGGTGTCGATCCCCGTCGCGCTGCTCGTGGGGATCCCCCAGCTGATCGGCGTCGTCGCCGGCTGGAAGGTCGCCCACCTGGTCGATCCCGGCCGGCTGCGGGTGATCCTGGGGGTCGTCCTGATCGTGGTGGCGCCGACGCTGCTGCTCTGAAAAGCCCTCGGGCTGGCTTGGCAGCCAGCCCTCGCCCTTTTTATGTCGCTAAGAAAGGCCGCGAAGCGGCCTTTCTGGGTCCCGGAAATCGAAGATTTCCGAGGACCACCAGGTGCCGCCGAGTCGCGGCGCGTGATCACGCGCCGCTCTCAGGGCGCCAGCCCTCCCCCGCCCTACTCGCAGAGCCGCCGTGAGTGGCGGCTCCGCTCGAACCGGCCATCGAAGTGGGACGAGGATTCGATGGTCGCCATCGAGAGTGGGCCCTCCTCCCCGTTCCTGAAGATCCTCGCTCCCGTGTCGCTCACCGAAACACTGCGGTTCGCTTCACCTCCCGCATTCGCCGCAACGGGGCCGAAACACTACCCTTTTCACCCCGCTTCCGATATAAGACGGTAATGGGCCGACGAAAGAAGATCGTTCAGGAGTGTGAACGGCTGATGGACAACCCGGACCACATCCGGAACATCGCCATCGCCGCACACGTCGATCACGGGAAGACGACGCTGACCGACAACCTGCTGGCCGGCGCGGGCATGATCGCCGACGAGGGCGAGGCCACCCGGCTGATGATGGACACCGAGGAGGACGAACAGGAGCGTGGCATCACCATCGACGCGGCGAACGTCTCGATGACCCACGAGTACGAGGAGACCAACCACCTCATCAACCTCATCGACACGCCGGGTCACGTCGACTTCGGCGGCGACGTCACCCGCGCGATGCGCGCGGTCGACGGCGCCCTGGTCGTCGTCGACGCCGTCGAGGGCGCGATGCCCCAGACCGAGACCGTCGTCCGCCAGGCGCTCCGGGAGGGCGTCAAGCCGACGCTGTTCATCAACAAGGTCGACCGGCTCATCAGCGAGCTCCAGGAGGGGCCCCAGGAGATGCAGCAGCGTCTCATGTCGGTCATCGGCGACGTCAACGAGCTCATCCGCGGGATGACTGAGGACATGGACGACATCGACGAGGACTGGACGGTCTCCGTCGAGGACGGCACCGTCGCCTTCGGCTCGGCGCTCTATCGCTGGGGCGTCTCGATGCCCTCGATGCAGGCGACCGGCATCGACTTCGGCGACATCATCGAACTCGAGCGCAACGACGAGCGCCAGGAGCTCCACGACCGGACGCCCCTGTCGGACGTCGTCCTGGACATGGTCTGTGAGCACTTCCCGAACCCCGTCGAAGCCCAGCCCCGTCGTATCCCGCGCATCTGGCGCGGCGACGACGAGTCGGACCTCGCGGAGGGCATGCGGTTGGTCGACGACGAGGGCGAGGTCGTCCTGATGGTCACCGACATCGGTATCGATCCCCACGCCGGCGAGATCGCCGCGGGCCGTGTCTTCTCGGGCACCATCGAGAAAGGTCAGGAGCTCTACGTCTCGGGTACCGCGGGCAAGAACCGCGTCCAGTCCGTCGGCATCTACATGGGCGGCGAGCGAGAGGAGGTCGAACACGTCCCCGCGGGCAACATCGCCGCGGTCACCGGGCTGCGCGACGCGATCGCCGGCTCGACGGTCTCCTCCGTGGAGATGACCCCCTTCGAGTCGATCGAGCACATCTCCGAGCCCGTCATCACCAAGAGCGTCGAGGCCAAGAGCATGGACGACCTGCCGAAGCTCATCGAGACGCTGCGACAGGTCTCGAAGGAGGACCCCACGATCCAGATCACGATCAACGAGGACACCGGCGAGCACCTCATCAGCGGGCAGGGCGAGCTCCACCTCGAAGTGATCACCCAGCGCATCGAGCGAAACCAGGGAATTCCCGTCAACACCGGTGAGCCGATCGTCGTCTTCCGCGAGGCGATCCAGCAGCCCACCGACACCGTCGAGGGGATCTCGCCGAACCGCCACAACCGCTTTTACCTCACCGCCGAACCCCTCTCGGAGGAGATCGTCGAGCAGATCAAGCTCGGCGAGGTCTCGATGGACATGCCCGAACAGGAGCGCCGCGAGGTGCTTCAGGAGACCGGCATGGACAAGGACACCTCCCAGAACGTCGAACACATCTTCGGTAGCAACATCCTGATCGACGACACGAAGGGGATCCAGCACCTCAACGAGACGATGGAGCTGGTCATCGAGGGCCTCGAGGACGCCCTCGACGAGGGTCCCCTCGCCGGCGAGCCCGTCCAGGGGACGCTGCTGCGCCTGAACGACGCGCGCCTGCACGAGGACACCATTCACCGGGGTCCCGCACAGGTCATCCCCGCGGTGCGACGCGCGGTCCACCGCGCGCTCATCGCCGGCGAGATCGCGCTGCTCGAGCCCATCCAGAACGTCCGCATCGACGTTCCCAGCGAGCACATGGGATCCGCCAGCGGCGAGATCCAGGGCCGCCGTGGCCGCGTCGACGACATGTATCAGGAGGGCGACCTCATGGTCATCGAGGGAATCGCCCCCGTCGACGAGATGATCGGCTTCTCGAGCGACATCCGGAGCGCCACCGAGGGCCGGGCCTCCTGGAACACCGAGAACGCCGGCTTCCGCGTGATGTCTGACACCCTCCAGCGCGAGACCATCATGGAGATCCGCGAGCGAAAGGGCATGAAGCTCGAACTGCCCGAGTCGATCGACTACTTCTAAGGGACCTTTTTCATCGTCGGGTGTGCTCACTTCGTTCGCACACCTCTCTCGAAAAATCTCCTCCATCACCAGAACGCTTCGCGTTCTGGTTAGCAGCCGGAAATCTGAGATTTCCGGCGACAAAAAGCCGGCGCGGCTTCGCCGCGCCGGTCCGCCACCGCAGACGCCCAGTTCCGGCTCTCTACGGACAGTCGTCCACCGAGCCACGAGTATGTCTCGACGGGGTGGTCGTCGGCGGGAACCCAGCACGGGTCCCTAGCGACCGGACTACCCGTGCTCGACGAACTCGATCAGCACCCCGCCCGTGGACTTCGGGTGCAGGAAGGCGACCTCGTGGCCCCACGCGCCGGGACGGGGCTCCTCGTCGATGAGCTCGACCCCCTCCGCGCGGGCGTCGTCGAGCGCCGCCTCGACGTCATCGGTCTCGAGTGCGAGGTGGTGGATCCCCGGCCCGTTTCGCTCGAGATACCGGGCGATCGTCCCGCCCTCGCGGGGCTCGAGCAGCTCGAAGCAGCCGTTCCCGAGGTCGAGAAAGCGCACGTCCATCCCGTCGAACCGCTCCTCGTGGACGAGCGGGGCGTCGAAAACGGTCCCGAACAGCTCGGTCAGCCCCTCCGCATCGTCGGTCGCGATGCCGGCGTGATCGAAGCGCATACGTCCCGTAGCGTGCCGGTCGGTATAGTCTCGCCCCTCGGCGACTCGCTGCCTCCTCCGAAAACGAAAAACCCGACGTCAGTAGAACTCGCGGACGAGGTCCATCGCGCCCTCGGGAGCACCGTCGGGGATCTCGTTCATCGGCTCGTCGATGCCGAGGCGCTTCTCGTAGCCCACGCTGTCGTCGTCCTGGTAGAGCACGCCCTGATAGATGTTATCGAAGTCCATGATCTTCTCGCGGGCCTGGTCGTAGTCGGTGGGGTCGTGCTCCTCCTCCTCGTCCTCGAGGTCGATCAGCGAGTCCCGGAAGAAGTCGTAGGTGTCGACGTCGTTGAACGTCACACACGGGCTGTAGGTGTTGACCAGCGAGAAGCCGTCGTGCTCGATGGCCTCCTCGATGATCTCGGTGTGACGCATCGCGTCCGAGGAGAACGACTGGGCGATGAAGCTGCCGCCGGCGGCCATCGCCAGCGCGAGCGGGTGGACCGGCGACTGCTTGGTCCCCTCGGGCGAGGTCGAGGTCTCGAAGTCCTCGCGGCTGGTCGGCGAGAACTGCCCCTTCGTCAGCCCGTAGATCCTGTTGTCCATGACGACGTACGTCATGTCGACGTTCCGCCGGACGGCGTGGATGAAGTGGCCCGCGCCGATCGAGTAGCCGTCGCCGTCCCCGCCCGCGACCATCACTTCGAGGTCGGGGTTCGCGAGCTTCACGCCGGTGCCGACCGGCAGCGCGCGCCCGTGGACGCCGTGGAGCGCATACGAGTGCATGTACGTGCCGATCTTGCCCGAGCAGCCGATCCCCGCGCAGATGAAGGTGTCGTCCGGGCTGTTGCCGGTGTTCGCCAGTGCCTTCATCATGCCGTTCATCGTCCCGAAGTCGCCGCAGCCGGGACACCACGTGGGTTGCTTGTCCGACTTGAAGTCGGTGAAGTGTGCCTGAGAGCTCATGCTGTAACCTCCGATTCGGCGGCGAACGCCTCCGTGATCCGATCGACGAGTTCGTCCGCGTTGAACCGGACGCCGTTGTATTTGTTGATGCGCTCGACGCGTGTAAGGGTGTCGCGCTCGACGACGTCCGCGAACTGGCCCGTCGCGTTACACTCGACGACGACGGTCTTCTCGGCGCTCTCGACGGCCTCGGTCAGGTCCGGCCGCGGGAACATGTACGGCACCGAGATGAACCGCACGTCGATGTCGAGCTCCTGCATCGCCTCCCTGATCGCGCCCTCGTTCGAGCCCCACGAGAGCACGAGGTTCTCCGCGTCCTCGTTGCCGAACTCCCGGGGCGACCAGTCCTCCTCGTTCTGGGCGGTCTCGACCTTCCGGTTTCGTTTGTCGACCTGCTGGACCCGCTCGTCGGTGTCCTCCGTCCGCCGGCCCAGCTCGTCGTGCTCGAGGCCGGTGGTCATGTGTGCGCCCTCGACGGTGCCGGGGAACGCCCGGGGGCTGATACCGTCGGCGGCGTCGTAGTGGGGCTGGAAACGACCCTGCTCGTCCATGTACTGGTCGATGTCGTCCTCGTCGACGACCTTCCCGCGGTCGATCTCGACGGCGTCCATGTCGAACTCCTCGGGCGAGAACGTCTGTTCGGTCACCGCCATCGCGAGGTCCGAGACCACGTAGACCGGCGTCTGGTACTTCTCGGCGAGGTTGAACGCCTCGATGGTCTTGTGGAAACACTCGGCGATCGTCGTCGGCGCGAGGACGAAGCGAGGGATCTCGCCGTGGCCGCCGTACAGCGTCATGTTCAGGTCGCCCTGCTCCTGTTTGGTGGGCATCCCCGTCGAGGGGCCCGAGCGCATCACGTCGGCGATCACGAGCGGCGTCTCGGTGGTCGCGATGAGGCCGAACGTCTCGGTCATCAGGTCGATCCCCGGCCCCGAGGTGGCGGTCATCGAGCGGGCGCCGGCCCGTGCCGCGCCCAGCGCCATGTTGATCGCCGAGAGCTCGTCCTCGGCCTGCACGACGGTGCCGCCGTACTCGTCGATCCGACCGGTGAGGTACTCCATCACGTTCGTCGCGGGGGTGATCGGGTAGCCCGCGTAGAACCGACAGCCGGCGACGAGCGCGCCCATCCCGATGGCCTCGTCGCCGTTGAGCAGCACGTAGTCCTCGTCGGTGGTGTCGAGGTCGTAGCCGAAGTCGTGGTCGTAGTTCTCGCGGACGTAGTCCCGGCCCTTCCGGGCGGCCTCCTGGTTGTTGTCCACGAGCTTCTGGCCCTTGTCGCCGAAGCGCTTCTCGAGGGCGCTGTCGAGGTGTTCGATCGGGAAGTTCGCCACTTCACAGGCGGCCCCGAGCGCGACGACGTTCTGCATGATAGCGCCGCCGGCGTCCTCCGCCAGCGACTTGAGCGGCACGTCGAGGGGGATCTGCTCGTCGGGCACCTCGGCGTCCCACGAGCGCTCGCCGTCGTAGATGACGACGCTGTCCTCGTGGAGCTCGTCGAGGTTCTCGTCGATGGTGCGCTGGGTCAGCGCAACGAGGATGTCGAGCCGGTCGACGACGCTGTTCAGCTCGTCGACTGAGGTCCGGATCTTGTAGGCGGTGTAGCCGCCGCGGATCCGCGATGCGAAGTCCTTGGATGTGAAGACGTGTCGTCCAGCCCGTGAGAGAGCCTGGGCGAAGATCTTCCCCGTCGAATCGATCCCGTCGCCGGCTTCGCCGCCGACGGCCCAGTTTAAGTCCTCAGGCATGTGGGTTAGGGGTAGCCCGGCCGCGGACAAAAAGCCTTCCGTAACCGCCCTTTGCTGCCCGCTTGCCGGCGCAAGCAGCCGACTACGGGACGTCGGAGGCCGGGGCGCCGATATGCCACCCTCTACCGACGCCCCCAACCGGTCGGGACGACCCGGCCGTCGTACCCTCGGCAGGGCCGTCGGGGAGGGGAAGCCCTTTGTTCGAACCGCGGGTATCCCCGGACATGGAACCCACTGACGTGACGATCGAGGCGGTCAGGGACGTCGGCAGCGACACCGTCGCGGTCGACCTCGAGACCCCCGAGGGCTTCGACGCGCGGCCCGGCCAGTTCGTCAAACTGTCGACCGACGTCGACGGCGAGCACGTCTCGCGCTTCTACACCCTCTCGTCGCCCGACGTCGGCGAGACCTTCGAGACCACCATCGGGATCGACCCCGAGGGCGAGCTCGGGCCGTGGATCGTCGACGCCGAGGGCGAGACCGTCACCGTCGAGGGCCCCTACGGCAGCGCCTACTACGAGGACGAACCCGACTCGCTGATCCTCGCGGGCGGGCCGGGCGTCGGCCCCGCGGTCGGCATCGGCGAGCGCGCGCTGGCCGACGGCAACGACGCCACGGTCGTCTACTGCGACGACGAGCCCGTCCACGAGGACCGGCTGGCCGAGCTTCAGGGGGCGGGCGCGACCGTCGTCGTCACCGACGAACTGGCCGACCACGTCGCGAGCTACTACGACGGCCAGCAGGTCTTCGTCTACGGCTTCCAGGAGTTCGTCACCGAGGCGCTCGACGCCCTCGAGGACGCCGGCGGCGACCCCGACGACGCGAAGGTCGAGAACTTCGGATGAAAGCCCTCGGGCTGGCTTGGCAGCCAGCCCTCGCCCTTTTCATGTCCCAAGAAAAGACCGCTTCGCGGTCTTTTCGGGCTGAGCGGCGACGACGTCGCCGCGAGGTCCGCGGGAACCCCGTTCCCGCGAGATCCCGGAAATCGAAGATTTCCGAGGACCACCAGGTACCGCCGGGTCGCGACGCGCGGTCACGCGCCGCTCCCGAGTGAACCAGCCCTTCCCCGCCCCACTCGCGGAGCCGTCGGAAGTGACGGCTCCGCTCGTGCCGGCCGCCACTACCGTGAACCGCGACTATCCGTCTAGCCGGGCGCTCGTCTCCCGGAACAGCCCGTCGAGGATCTCCGGCAGCGTCGGGTGATACGCTCTATCAGGTAGCTCCCGGACGTCCAGCCCGAGCTCGACGACGATCTGCATCGTCTTGGCCATCGAGTCGGCGTGGTGGTGTAGCCCTTGGTAGCCGAGCACAGTCCCGTCCTGTGCGACCACGAGCGTCGCGAGCCCCTCGGGGACGTCCTTCACCTTGAACACGCCGTCGCTGGCGGCCGCGCGGGTGACGACCTCCGGGTCGTACCCCTCCTCGCGGGCGCTCTCCTCGGTGTGGCCGACGCGGGCGAACGGATACACCCCCAGCCCGCTGAAGATCACGCGGTGGACGACGTTCTCGTAGGGCAGCAGCTCGCGGCCCGCTTTGTGGGCGACGAGGTTGTCCGCGGCGTGATAGCCCTGCTCCTTCGCGACGTGGAGGATCGGCTCGCGGCCGTTGGCGTCCCCGACGACGAACGTATGAGGGTCGTCGCGTGCCCGCATCGTGTCCTCGACCCAGCCCTCCTCAGGCGAGAGGTCGGTGTTCTCGAGCCCCAGCCCGTCTAGGTTCGGCTTCCGGCCGGTGAACGCGAACAGCTGGTCGGCCTCGAGGCTCTCCGTCCTCCCGTCGTGTTCGACCTCCATGCGGACCCCGCCGTCCTCGCCCCGCTCGACCGAACGCTCGGTCGCGTCCGTCAGCACCTCGATCCCGAACTGCTCGCGGTAGAGGTCGAGAACGGTGTCGCCGTACCCTGGGGGGGCCTCGTCGATCGGCCGCTCGTCGTGCTCGATGACGGTGAGCTCCATCCCGGCGGCCTCCGAGAGATAGGGGACGAGTTCGAGGCCGACGTAGCCGAAGCCCATGACGATCCCCGAGTCGGGGAACTCCGTCGTATCGAGGACGTCCGCGCTGGTCATGGGATCGACCTCGTCGATCCCCGGGAGGTCGGGGACGTTCACCGTCGAGCCGGTCGCGATCACGACGTAGTCGGCCTCGATCTCCCGATCGCCGACCGCGAGGGTATGCGAGTCGACGAAGCGCGCCGTCTCGTGGATGAACTCGACGTTCTCGCGCTCGGCGAGCTCGTGGACCGCGTCACGGCGGTGTTCGGCGAACTCCGAGACCTGGCGGTCCTTTCGCTCGACGACCGCCCCGATGTCGACCTCGGGGATCCCGGAGAGCCGGTTGTCGTGGCGGGCCTGGAACCGGTGAGCTGCGGCCGAAAGCACCTCTTTCGAGGGCATACAGCCCCGGAGGATACAGAGCCCGCCGCCCGGGTCGCCGTCGTCGATCAGGGTCAGCTCGACGCCCCTGTCGGCCAGTGACTCCGCAACGGCGACGCCGGCGCTGCCGTAGGCGCCGACGATCGCGACGTGTGTCATGCCCCCTGGTTCGGTGTGGATCGGTTTAGCCGTTCCCCGTTCGCGCTCCGCTCCCGGCTACCGCGAGATCCCGTCGCTCCCCTCGTCGATCACGCGTTCGACCTCCGCGGGGGTGACGACCGCGATGTCCCCCGGAACGGTGCGCTTGAGCGACGCCGTCGCCGCCCCGTATTCGAGCGCGCTCGCGACGTCCCCGCCCGCGATCCGCCGCGCGAGGAAGGCGCCGACGAAGGCGTCGCCCGTCCCGATGGGGTCGTGGGTCTCCGTCTCGAAGGCGGGCTGCTCGATCAGCTCCCCGTCGTGATGGGCGAGCGCGCCCTCGGCTCCCAGCGTGAGCACGACCGTCTCGAAGCCCCACTCGTCGGCCAGCCCGCGGGCGACCGCCTCCCGGTCGCCCTCCGCACCGAGGACGTCCCGCGCGTCCCGGACCGCGGTCACGAGCACGTCGACGTCCTCGAACAGGCCCGTCAGCGTCTCACGGGCCTCCTCGGGCGACCAGAGCTTGCTCCGGTAGTTCAGGTCGAACGCCGTCCTCGTCCCCGCGTCCTGGGCCGTCCAGAGCAGCGTTTCGGTGGTCTCTTCGAGGGTCTCGGAGAGCGCGGGGGTGATCCCGCTCGTGTAGAACCACTCCGCCTCGCGGATCCGCTCGGTGGGCAGCTCCTCGGCGCGGGCGGTCGTCACCGCCGCGTCCGCCCGGTCGTAGATCACGTCCGTCCCGCGGGGCTCGCCCGCGAACTCGATGTAGTAGGTGCCCTGACGGCCCTCCTCGCTCAGGACGGCGTCGGTCTCGAGCCCGTAGCTCTCGAGCTCGCCCGTGACGCGCCGTCCCAGCGGGGAGTCGGGCAGCTTCGAGGTCCAGACGGCGCCGGCGCCCAGTCGGGCGGCGGCGACCGCGACGTTGCTCTCGGCGCCGGCGGCCCGCACTTCCAGCTCGGTCGTCGTTTCGAGGCGCTCGTTGCCCGGCGGCGAGAGGCGCACCATCGTCTCGCCGAACGTCACGAGATCGGTCATGGCCCGTCCTTGTGTGGGGTCCCTAAAAGCTCCCGTCATCCGTCGACGTTCACTTTCACCGCGGTTGGCCCACCTCTTTTATCCCCGGGCGTGTAGTCGGGGGCATGCGACCGTTCCAGTCCCCCGGTGAGCCGGTCGGCGAGATCGACGCGACCCGCCGCCGGCTGTACGCCGGTGCGGGGTTGTGCCTCGGCAGCGCCCTCGGCGGTGCGGGGGCATCGACGCTCGGCGTCCCGGCCGCCCCACTGTTGTTCGGCGCCGCCGTTCCCGTACTGGCCGCGCAGGTCTGGCGCGACCACCGCCTCCTGCGGCGCTATCGCCACCCCGGCGCCGACGTGACCGGTCGGGAGACGGCCCAGTAGGTCACTCCCGCCGGTCGGCGTGGCCGGGGTAGTCACGCTCGAAGCGCTCCTCCAGTTCTTCCCGATCGACGCGGATCACCGTCGGCCGGCCGTGCGGGCAGGCATACGGGTTCTCACAGCCGTCGAGCGCCGCCAGGAGGTCGACGACCGATCCCTCGGTCAGCGAGGTGTTGCCCGTCACGGCGGGGTGACACGCCAGATCCCCCAGGAGCTCGTCGACGGTCGCCTCGACGGTGTCGCCGGGCTCGCCCGCGACGCAGTCCGACAGCGCGTCCCGCAGGCGCTCGGGCGAGAGGGCCGTATCGAAGGCGGCGGGGACCGTCGTCACCCGAACCGTCCGCCCCTCGCGACTGGCGGCGAAGCCCAGATGCGCGAGCGCCTCCCGATAGGCCTCGAACAGCTCGGCCTCGCGGGCGGTGAGCTCGATCTCGACCGGCTCGACGAGCGCCTGCGTGCTCGTCTCGCCCGCGAGCTCCGCCCGCAGGCGCTCGTAGTGGACCCGCTCGTCGGCGGCGTGCTGGTCGACGATCACCAGCCCGTCGTCGGCCGCACAGACCACGTACGTGTCCCGGTGCTGGCCGAGCACCCGAAGGTCGGGCAGCCGGTCGTAGTCCGCGTCGGGCTCGTCGCGGTCGCCGGGCCCGCCGAACGTGGCCTGAGTCGTCGGCCCCGAGAAACGGCCCTCCTCGGCCGGCCCCGAGGTCGCGTTCGGCGTGCTCACCTCGCTCTCGGCCGTCGCGTCCCGTTCGCCTCCTCCGCCCTGGTTGGGCGTGGTGCGATCGGTCCCCGTCGCCGCCGAACCCGACCACCCGCTCGCGCCCGGGGACCGATCGGCGTCCGACTCCGATCGCGATCCCGCGTCGGTTCCCTCTCCCTCGCCGTCCTCGCGGGTCGGCTCCGGCGCGACCGACGCCTCCTCGGGCGCCGAACGCCCGCGCGGGGCCGACGACCGGATCAGGCCGTTCTCGAGCAGCGCCTCCTCGACCGTCTCCTCGATCTGGTCCCGGATCGCCCCCTCCTCGCCGAAGCGGACCTCGGTCTTGCGGGGGTGGACGTTGACGTCGACCGTCCCCGGCGGGACCGCCAGATCGAGGACCGCGAAGGGGTAGCGGTCGGGCGCGAGCTGCGTGCCGTAGGCGTCGACGACTGCCGATCTGATCGCTTTCGAGCGGACGTACCGGCCGTTGACGTACGTCGAGATATAGGTCGAGCCCGACCGGGTGGTCTCGGGATCGCTCACGTAGCCCGAGATGTCCTCGAGGGGCCCCTCCGCGAGTCCCTCGATCGGCACCATCGCGCGGGCGACCTCCCGGCCGTAGATCGAGAGCACCGTCGACTGCAGGTCGCCCTGGCCCGTCGTCGAGAACACTTCTCTACCGTCGTGTTCGAGGACGAACCGCACGCCGGGATTGGCGAGCGCGTAGCGCGTGACAACGGTGTTGACGTGGTCGAACTCCGTGGGCTCGCGCTTGAGGTACTTCTTGCGGGCCGGCGTGTTGTAGAAGAGGTCGGTCACCTCGACCGCGGTTCCCTCGGGACAGCCCGCCGGATCGCACCCCTCGACCTCGCCGCCCGCGAGCGTCAGTTTCGTTCCCGACTCCCCACCTCGGGGCTTGGTCGTGATCGTCAGCCGGGAGACGGCGCCGATGGTGTACAGCGCCTCGCCCCGGAACCCGAGCGTCGAGATGCCCCGATCCAGCTCCGAGACGTCCCGGAGCTTGCTCGTGGTGTGTTGCTCGACGGCCTTTCGCACGCTCTCCTCGCCCATCCCGATCCCGTCGTCGGCGACGCGGATCCGCTCGGTCCCTCCCGCATCGACCTCGACGGTGATCTCCGAGGCGCCCGCGTCGAGAGCGTTCTCGACGAGCTCCTTCACGACCGAGGCGGGCCGTTCGACCACCTCGCCCGCAGCGATCTTGTCGACCGTCCCGGGGTCGAGCGCGCGGATCTCGGCTCTCTCGGGGCTCATTCGTCGACCCGCCCCTGCCACTCCTGGACCCGCGTCATCAGCTCGACGGGCGAGACGTCGGCCAGTTCGAGGCCCGACAGCTCCGAGAGCACCGCCTCGGTCTCGGGGTCGAGCGCTCCTTCGGGCTCCCCGTCCGGCATCGATCCCTCGTCCTCGCTTCCCCCGTCGGCCGAGGCCGTCGTCATCTCGCCCGAGCCGACGTCGAAGACCACCTGCTGGGTCCCCGAGCCGCCGTCCGCGCTCGCGTCTCCGCCCTTCGCCTCGATCGCCTTCTCCGCTCGCAGGCGCTCGAGCACCTCGTCCGACCGCGAGACGACGGGATCGGGAACGCCCGCGAGCTGCGCGACGTGCACGCCGTAGGACCGATCCGTCGGCCCCTCGCGGATCGTCCGCAGGAAGGTGACGTCGTCGCCGCTGTCGTCGACGGCCACGTGGACGTTTTCGACGCGCGGGAGGTGATCCGCGAGCGCCGTCAGCTCGTGATAGTGGGTCGCGAAGAGCGTCTTCGCGCGGATCTCGTTGTGCAGGTACTCGGTGGTCGCCCAGGCGATGCTGATCCCGTCGTAGGTCGCGGTTCCCCGGCCCACTTCGTCGAGGATCACCAGCGACTCGTCCGTCGCCGAATGGAGGATGTTCGAGAGCTCGCCCATCTCGACCATGAACGTCGAGCGCCCCTGCGCGAGCTCGTCGAGCGCGCCCACGCGGGTGTAGATCCCGTCAACCAGCCCGATCCGCGCGCGCTCGGCGGGGACGAAGCTGCCCACCTGGGCCAGCAGGACGATCAGCGCGACCTGGCGCATGTAGGTCGACTTGCCGCTCATGTTCGGGCCGGTGACGATCAGGAACTCCCGGTCGTCGGTCAGGGAGAGGTCGTTGGGGACGAACTCGGTGGTCCGCTCGACGACCGGGTGGCGACCCGCCTCGATGTCGAGCGCCCGCGAGTCCTCGAGCTCGGGGCGGATCCAGCGGTTCTCGACCGCGTGGGTCGCGAGGCTCGCCAGGGTATCGAGCTCGGCGATCGCCCGCCCGACGTCCTGGAGCAGGGTCGCCCGCCTCGCCACGCGCTCGCGCAGCTCGCAGAAGAGCTCGTACTCGAGTTCGCCGCGCTGTTCCTCGAGTCGGAGGACCTCGCGTTCTCGCTCCTCGAGGGCGTCCGTGGTGAAGCGCACCGAGTTCTTCAGCGTCTTCACCTGGCGGTACTTCTCGGGAACGTCCTCGGCCTCGCTCTTTCCGACCTGGATGTAGTAGCCGTCCGTCTTGTTGCGGTCGACCTGCAGGTGGGTGATCCCGTGAGTCTCCTTCTCGCGCTCGCCGAGGGTATCGATCCACTCGAGGGCCTCCTCGTGGCGCCCGACCAGCTCGTCGAGCTCGGCGTCGTAGCCCCGCTCGATCAGCCCGCCCTCCCGTAGCGTCTTCGGCGGGTCGTCGGCCAGCCCTTCGTCGAGCGCCTCGCGGAGCCCCGCCGCGGCCTCGCGGTCCGGGCGTTCGACGATCTCCGAGAGGGGTGAGTCCGCGAGGCGGTCGTCGCCCGCGATCAGGTCGGCGAGCTTCGGCAGAACCGCCAGGCTGTCGCGCACCCGCAGGAGGGCGTGGGCGTCGGCGCTGCCGTGGGTCGCCCGTCCCGCGAGGCGTTCGAGGTCGTAGGCTTCCCCGAGCAGCTCCCGGAGGTCCTCGCGGGCCAGCGCGCGCTCTGCGAGCGCCGCCACCGACTCCTGGCGGCGATGGAGCTCGCGAAGCGACCGCCGGGGTCGCCCGAGCCACTCCTTCAGCAGCCGGCCGCCCGCGCTCGTGACGGTGTGGTCGACCGTCCCGAACAGCGACCGGCCCGCGCCGGTCATCGTCTCGGTGATCTCGAGGTTGCGCTGGGTGGTCACGTCACACGAGGCGAAGTCGTCGGCGCCGTAGGGCTGCAGGCGCGTCATCGAGGGGAGCACCCCCAGTCCCGTCTCCTCGACGTACGAGAGCACCGCGCCCGCCGCGCGGACCTCCGGGCCCTCCGGCTCGAGATCCAGGCTCGAGAGGGTCTCGCGGCCGAACTGCTCTCTGGTGGTATGGGTCGCCGCCCCGGGCGCGAAGGCGTTCGCCTCGTGGTTCGTCACCTCGGCGTCGGTTCGCTCCGAGAGCGACTCGAGAAAGTCCTCGTCCTCGCGGAGCTCGGGCCCCGGCAGGATCTCGACGGGGTCGTAGCGGTAGCACTCGGTGATCGCGCGGGCCGCGGCGTCCTCGCCCTCGACCCGGGTGACGAGAAAGCGCCCCGTCGTGACCTCCGCGAACGCGAGCCCGTAGCAGTCCTCGGCGACGCGGACGACCCCCGCGAGGTAGCGCGCGTCGTCGTCGCTCGTCTCGATGAGGGTGCCCGGCGTCGCCACGCGCGTGATCTCACGGGCGTGACCCCCGTCGTCGGTGTCGTACTGCTCTGCGACCGCGACCCGGTAGCCCCGTTCGACCAGCGCCTTCAGATAGGGAGTGAGCTCCGAGAGGGGCACCCCGGCCATCGGATACGACGAGCCGTGGGAGGACTTCTCCGAGACCCTGAGGTCGAGCTCCTCCGCTACCAGCTCCGCGTCGGCGGCGAAGAACTCGTAGAAGTCCCCACACTGCATCGCCAGCAGATCGGCGTCGGTTCCCTCCTTGAGCCCGAGGAACTCCCCGACGATCCCGCCCTCTGTCATATCCGAGGATCGTCCGTCGGGGCCAAAACCGTGTCGGGTTCGCGCTACTCCAACACCTCGCCGTCGTTCTCCGCGGGGGGCGCGCCGATTATCAGCCACTGGTGGTCCCCGTCCGTGTCGTTGAACACCTGCCGCGGGGTCTCGGGCGGGATCCTGAGCGCGGTCCCCTCGGGGACGTCCAGTCGCTCCTCGCCGATCCGGATCCGGGCGGGCCCCTCGAGGACGTAGTAGAACTCCTCCTGTTCGCGCTGGCGGTGGTAGCTCATCGCGTCGCCCGGCGCGAGGTCCCAGACCCGCGGGCGCATCTCCGTACAGCCCAGCTCGGCCGCGAGGTCCACGGTGTCGGTCCCCGACGAGGCCGAGGGCGTTCGCTCCGCTTCGGTGACGTCGATGACGCTGTATCCGTCCGGCATGCCTCTCTTTCGCGGCCCGACGGTGAAATATCCCGACGGCGGATCGGCGGGTTTTCCCTCCGGCCTTCCTTCCCACATCTATGGACAAACAGGCGCTTCGCGAGCGGACCTGGGACGCGCTCGAGGAGGAGGGGATCGCCCGCTTCCCCTTCCCGCCCCACGGCCGGATCCCGAACTTCGCCGGGGCCGACGACGCGGCGGAACGGCTGGCCGACACCGCCGAGTGGCGGAAGGCGGACACGGTCAAGGCGAACCCCGACGCCCCGCAGCTCCCGGTCCGCAGGCGCGCGATGCGCGAGGACAAGACCCTCTACATGGCCCAGCCCCGGCTGAAGAGCGAGCGACCGTTCCTCGAGCTCGACCCCGCCGAGGTGAGCGATATCGACGAGGCGACGACCGTCTCGGGGGTCTCGAAGCACGGCGTCCCGGTCGGGCCGAGCGAGATGCCCGAGATCGACCTCGTGGTGTCGGGAAGCGTCGCCGTGACCGAGGCGGGCGCGCGGATCGGCAAGGGCGAGGGCTACTCGGATCTGGAGTTCGCCCTCCTCCGCGAGCTCGACCTCGTGGGCGACGATACCCCAACGGCCACGACCGTCCACGAGACGCAGGTGATCGACAAGGCCCCCGACCCCGCTCCCCACGACGTGCCGATGGACCTGCTGGTCACGCCCGAGCGCGTGGTTCGGACCGAGGGCGGCGAGAAACCGGCCGGGATCGACTGGTCGCTCCTCTCGGAGGAGCGGATCGCTGAGATCCCGGTCCTCGATCGGGTTCGCTAGTCCAGCGCGTCGTGGACGGCGAGGGTCCGCCCGATCAGCGTCTCCGGGTCGGGCGCGACGATCCGGAGGGTCGCCTCCCGACCCGTCTCGGCGCGCTCGATCACCGCTGCAGGGGTCTCTCCATCCACCTCGTCCCCGAACCCGCCGTCACCGGCTTCGACGACGGGAGCGTCGAGCGCGCCGAGCGCCCCCTCCACCTCGTCGTCGAACCGGCAGCTCACGGCGTACCGGAGGTCCGAGTCGAGCTCGCGGGCCGACAGCAGGAACCGCGCGACGTGGCTCGACGCGCCGAAGCGCACGCCCCCGTTGGGGCTGATCCCCGTCATGGTTCGAGTGATCCGTCCCTCGACGGCGGCGGTCTCGCTAACCGATTCGGCGGAGGGCGTCGCCCCGACGACGTTCATCCCCACCTCGGGGACCAGTGCGGAGACGCCCTCCTCCACGAACCGATCGACGATCTCCTCAACGTCCTCGGCCGTCGGCTCGCGCTCCGCGCGATCGCGGAGCTCGGCGAGGTGATGGACCGCGCCCGGACCCTGGCCCACGTCCAGCGAGTATCTGACCGCCCGCTCCATGAAGTCGAGTGCCCCCTCGACGGCCCCTTCGAGGGCCTCGCCGCGCGCGAGGCGGGCGGCGATCGCCGAGGCGAGCGTACAGCCCGAGCCGTGGGTCGCCTCGGTGTCGACCCGCGCGTGCTCGAACGTCGTCGCGCCCTCGCCCGTCACCAGCACGTCCTTCACGTCCTCGGTCGGCAGGTGCCCGCCCTTGACGAGCGCGGCTTCGGCGCCGGTCTCCACCAACTGCTCGCCGACATCGCGGGCGTCGGCGGCGTCCTCGGGATTGATCCCCGTCAGCACCCTCGCCTCGTCGGCGTTGGGCGTCACCAGCGTCGCCTGCCCGATCAGCGCCTCGTAGGCCGCCTCGGCCTCGGGTTCGAGCAGCCGATCGCCCGTCGCCGCGACCATCACCGGGTCGATCACCGTCGGGCCGTCGTAGTCCGCGAGCTTCTCGGCCACTAGCCCGACCACCTCGCTCGTCGCGAGCATCCCTGTCTTGATCGCGCCAACGTCGAAGTCGCTCGTCACGGCCTCGATCTGGGCGTCGATCTCCCCGATCGGGAGAACGTGCGAGCCCGCCACCCCTTGGGTGTTCTGGGCGGTGACGGCGGTGATCGCGCTCGTCGCGAACACGTCGTGGGCCTCCATCGTCTTGATGTCGGCCTGGATCCCCGCGCCGCCCCCCGAGTCGCTGCCCGCGATCGAAAGCGCCACGGGCGGGGCGTGGGGTGCGACTCGTCGGCTCATTCCGCGCCCTCCAGCTCCTGCATTCCCTCCTCGAAGGCCGCCCAGAACGGGTCGCGCTCGGGGCGCTCGACGGGCTCGCCGTCGAAGTACACCCCTTCGCCCTCGCTCGCCTCGCCGACGACCGCCGCCGGGATCCCCTCCGAGTCGAGCGCGGCGAGTACCTCCTCGCCGTGTCCCCCCTCGACCGTCAACAGCAGGGTGCCCTCGCTGATCGAGATCCAGGGGTCGATGTCGAACGCCCCACAGGTCTCGCGGACGCCGTCCATCACCGGCACCGCCTCGCGCTCGACGTCGATGCGCACGCCGCCGGCGCGGGCGGTCTCGTGGAGTCCGCCATAGATCCCGCCCTCGGTCGCGTCGTGCATCGCCGTGACGGGCCCGGCCGCGGCCGCAACCAGCGCGTCGCGAACGGGGCTCATGTCGTAGAAGCGGTCCTTCGCCGCCTCCATCGCTCCCGGATCGAGATCGAGGAGCTCCTCGAACTGGATCGCGAGCAGCCCCGTTGCCTCGATCGCGGGGCCCTTCGTGACGATCACCTCGTCGCCCGCGCGCGCGCCGTCGGGCCGGACGAGGTCCGCGGGATCGCCGACCGCGAGCGCGGTGCCCCCGCCGACCATCGGGTAGTTACAGCCCGCGTAGCGGCCCGTGTGTCCGGTCACGATCGAGACGCCGAGCTCCGCTGCCTCCTCGTGCATCCGCCCCCAGAGGGTCGCGAACTGCTCGTCGGTGATCTCCGCGGGCAGGTTCAGGTCGATCGAGAGATGCGTCGGTCGGAGCCCGGAGACCGCGACGTCGCTCATCAGGATGTGAAAGGCGAACCACGCCGCCCGGTCGAAGCCCAGCGACGGCATGACGAAGACGGGGTCGGTCGCGAGCGCGAGGACCCGATCGGCCACGTCGACCACCCCGAAGTCGACGCCGTGTCGCGGCCCGAGTCGGACGTCCTCGCGGTCGGCGCCGAGGTTCGGGTAGATCTCGCGGTCGAAGAACTCCCGGTCGGCCTTGCCCAGATCGCTCATACGCGAGGGATGACGCTGTGGTACTTAGCGGTGGTGGTCACGCATTCGCTGGCCCAACGCCTTTTTATCGGCGCCGACTCGTGGGGGTATGGTCAACGCATCCACCGTACTGATCCCCGTCGGGCTCGTCGGCCTGCTGTTCGGGGCGATCCCCCTCCCGGGGACCGGCCTGCTCTTCGCCGTCCTGGTGATCCTCGCCGGCGTCGGCGCCTGGCTGGCCGGCTACTGAGCCGGCCCGCGACACGACGCAGCTGCCGGGCCAAGCCCTTTTGTCGTTCCGGGGCTCGTACCGGTATGATCAGGATCTCGACGATCGTGATGGTGCTCGGCGTGATCATCGGCATCGGGCTGCTGCCGGTCCCCATCCCCGGCATCGGGATCGGGCTCGGGCTGCTCGTCGTCGCCCTCGGGGCCGTCATGCGGCTGCTCGGCTTCTGATCCCGGTCGAACGCATTAAGTATCAGGGGGGCGGACCCGACTACAATGAGCGGGGGCTCGCACAAACGACCGTGGTTGGCGGCGCTGTTCGCCGTTCTCGTCCCCGGCCTCGGCCACGTCTATCTGCAGGCCTGGCTGCGAGCCCTGCTGTGGTTCTGGATGGCCGTCCTCTCGTTCGTGCTGTTCGTCCCCGAGGAGCTCGTCGACGGCGTCGGCTCCGTCGGCGACGCGATGGCCCTCTCGACCGAGCTGCCGATCGAGGCCCAGATCGCGCTGTTCGTCGTGATCGCCATCAGCGCCGCCGACGCCTACTGGCAGGCGACCCAGACCAGACAACGCGTCACCGGCCAGCGCTGTCCCCACTGCGGGCGCGAGATCGACGACCTCGAACTGGAGTTCTGTCACTGGTGTACCGAACCGCTTCCCGGCGCCGACGCGGAGGCCGACAAGCCGGAGCCTACTTCTCGATGATCCGCTCCTCGACGGCCTCGCCGAAGTGCCGCGCCACCGACTCGTAGTACAACAGCACCTCGTCACCGGCCTCGAGATCCGTCACTGCTTTGCGGCCCTCCCGGGTCCGTACCTTGATCGTCTCGGCGTTCTGTAGCAGCGTCGCGACCCGGTCGCCCTCGTCGGTCTCGGCCTCGACCCGGAACATCGGGCGTCGCTCGATCTTCACCCGGCCCACGATCGCCTCACGGGTGTTCCCGTCGGCGTCGACGATCTGGACCTCGTCGCCGCTCTCGAGCTCCGAGAGGTACTTCGTGCCGCCGTCGGGCGTGCGCACGTAGGCGTGGACCGCCCCCGCGTTCACCCGGAAGGGTCGGGAGGCGACGTAGGGCGACTCGGCGGTCTCGGCGTGGACGAAGAACAGCCCGCGGGACATCGAGCCGACGAGCATTCCCTCGTCGCCCTCCATCAGGCTGCCCGTGTCGACGCAGACCCGATCCGCACTGCCCGTCTGTTCGATCTCGGTGATCTCGGCCCACTCCAGATCGAGGTGCTCACGCTCCGATCGATCGCGCGCCGCGACCGTCTCACGGATCGTGTCGGGGTCGTCGGAGTCCAACAGGACGGCGTCGGCTCCGATCTCGAGGGTCTCGAAGGCGGTGCGGGCCTCCTCGGCGCTCTGAACGCCCGCGATCAGCTCGGTCTCCTCGCCGATACGGGCGATGAGGTTCTCGAGGGGGATGATGGTCCAGTCCTCGCCGATCACGATCGTGTGGTCGGCCTCGGCGGCCGCCTCCTCGGCGAACGCCTCGTAGTACTCGTCGTGGATGCGGACGTAGGCGCCCGTTTCGGCTTCCTCCTCCCGGCGCAGTGCCGAGAGGTCCGCCGAGCCCGAGAAGTCCTCGGGCAGGTCGACGGTGCCGTCGCCCTCGCCCTTCTTGCCGATCACGACGGCGTCGGGCTCCGCGTCGGCGTCGGTCTCGGGCTCCTCGGCGTCCATCACGTGGACGTCCCCGCCCGAGCGGAACGCCGCGACGTTCACGCTGCCGAGTTCTCGCACGCGCTCGACGTCCGACTCGTCGACGAGCACCCAGTCGACGCCGGCCTCCAGGCCGGCGGTGATTCGTCGTCTGCGCGCGTCCCAGTCGCCGACCGCGTCGTCGGCCTTCAGCCACACGGATCGCGTCATGGTTCGGGGGTCGGGCGGGGTGGGCTTCAATCCAACCGTTTGGCCCGAGCGGGTCCCCTGACCTCAGGCGATCTGCCAGCCGCCGTCGACCGACAGCAGCTCGCCGGTGGTGTAGCCGGCGGCGTCGCTCGCGAGATAGAGGGTGGCGTCGGCCACGTCCTCGGGGAAACCGGCCCGTCCCATCGGGATCGGCTTGAGGAACTCACCGTCGCCGGCGCGTTCCTGCGTGCTCTCGGTGCCGTTCTCGGTGAACTCGGTGGCGATCTGGCCCGGCGCGGTGGCGTTGACCCTGATCCCCTCGGAGGCGAGTTCGAGGGCCGCCCCGCGGGTGAGCATCCGCAGCGCGCCCTTGGTGGTGTCGTAGGCGACCTGCCCGTGCTGGGCGAGGTTCGAGCTGATCGAGGCCGTGTTGACGATCGCCCCCTCGGCGTCGCGGTCGAGCATGTCGCTCGCGGCGGCCTGCGTGCCGACGAACATCCCCCGAACGTTGACCTCGTAACCCGTATCGAGGTCCTCGCTGTCGTACTCGGTGAAGGAGCCGCCGATGAACACGCCGGCGTTGTTGACCATCACGTCGACTCCCCCATAATCGCGGGCGGCCTCGACCACCGAGTGGACCTGCTCGGGGTCGGCGACGTCCGTCTCGACGAACTCGGCCGCCCCTCCCGCCTCCTCGATGGCCTTGTGGGTCGGCAACTGTGCGTCGGGGTCTTTCGGCTCCTCGCGCATGTCGGCGACGATCACGGTCGCCCCCGCGTTCCCGAACGAAAGCGCGATCGCGCGGCCGATGCCCGATGCGCCGCCTGTAACGATCACCGTCTCGCCCGCGAAGTCGTAGTGGACGTCGCCCATGGCGGGCGTCCGGCCGGAACGGCGAAAAACGTTGGGCCGGCTTACGCCTCGACCGCGAGCCCCGCCTCCTCGATGGCCTCCTCGGCGCTCGCGTCCTCGTGGATCACCGCCGAGACCGCCCGCGTGATCGCCTCGGGGTCGTCGTGCTGGAAGATCGACCGCCCCATCGAGATGCCCGCGCCGCCGGCGTCGACCGCCCCGCGGACCTTCTCCAGGGTCTCCCTGTCCGTGCCGCGCGCGCCGCCGGCGATCACGACGGGCAGTCGGGTCGACTCGATCACGTGCTGGAAGCTCTCGGCGTCGCCCGAGTACCCCGTCTTGACGATATCGGCACCGAGCTCCTCGGCGAGCCGCACCGCGTGGCCCAACGCCTCGGGGTCGGCGCTGTCGATGCCCGGCCCGCGCGCGTAGGCCATCGCCAGCACGGGCATTCCGAAGCGCTCCGCTTTCCCGCTGAGCTCAGCGAGATCCTCGATCTGTTTCGGCTCGTAGTTCGAGCCGACGTTGATGTGGAACGAGACGGCGTCGGCGCCCGCGCGGATCGCCTCCTCGATCGTGCAGGTCACGCGTTTGTCGTTCTCGTCGGGGCCGATGGTGGTCGAGCCGTTGACGTGGACGACGTAGCCCGCGCCGTTGGTGTTGGGATGGACCCGCGGGGCGATCCCCTTCTGGGTGAGCACGCAGTCCGCGCCGCCGCGCGTCACCGCGTCGATCGTCCCCTCGATGTCCTTCAGGCCCTTCACCGCGCCCATGGTGATCCCGTGGTCCATCGGGACGATGAGGTAGTTCCCGTCGGTGCCGATCCGGTCGAGTCGCGCGTCGAATCCTGCGGTCATAGTATGAGACACTCCGGCATGGAGCGGTTATGGACGTTCCGGTTGCGGCCGGTCAGCCGCCCCGGCGAGCGCACCCTCCTTCAGTTCCCGCGCCTTTCGTTCGAGGCGCTCGGCGACGGTTCCCTCCTCGGTGTCGCCCTCAGCGACGATGTCGACTAGAGCCGAGCCGACGATGATCCCGTCGGCGCCGCCTGCGACGATGCGTTCGGCGTGTTCGCGCTCGCTGATCCCGAAGCCCACGGCCTTCGGGACGTCCCACTCCTCCAGGCGTCCGAGGCTCGTGTCGGTCTGGCCGCTCACGTCGGCGCGCGCACCGGTGGTTCCCAGCCGCGCCTGGACATAGACGTAGCCCGAGACCTGACTCATGATCCGTTCGAGGCGCTCGCCGCGCGTCGTCGGCGCGACGATGAAGACGAGATCGAGCCCGTACTCGTCGCAGGCCTCCCGAAGGGGACCCGACTCCTCGGCCGGCAGGTCCGGCACGACGAACCCGTCGATCCCGACCTCCGTGGCCCGGCGCACGAACGGCTCGGGCCCCTCTTCCTCACCATAGCGATAGATCAGGTTGTAGTAGGTCATGCAGACGACCGGCACGTCGATGTCCAGATCGTCGACCAGGTCGAAGTAGGTGTCGGGGGTCATCCCGCCCTTTAACGACCGGACGATCGCGTTCTGGATGGTCGAGCCTTCCGCGATCGGTTCCGAGAAGGGGAGTCCCAGTTCGACGATGTCCGCACCGCCCTGGACCAGCGCGCGGACGTACTCCTTCGTCGACTCGACGTCGGGATCGCCCGCGGCGAGATACGGGATGAACGCCGGGCCGTCCGCGAAGGCCTCATCGATGCGGCTCTGGCTCATAGTCCCCCCTGAAAGACGTCCATGTCGGGCGCACTTTCGATGTCGCGTTCCGCGGTCTCCTCGATCACCGACTCGAGGTCCTTGTCGCCCCGCCCCGAGACGTTGACGATCACGACCTCGCCCAGCTCCTCGTGTTCGTCTTCGAGGAAAGCAAAGGCGTGGGCCGTCTCCAGCGCGGGGATGATCCCCTCCAGTTGCGAGAGGCGATGGAAGCCCTCCAAGGCCCCGTCGTCGTCGACGTTCACCGGCGTCACGCGGCCCTCGTCGACGAGGTGTGCGAGCTCCGGGCCGACGCCCGCGTAGTCGAGCCCCGAGGAGACGGAATGGGACTCCATGATCTGGCCGTCCGAGTCCTGAAGCAGTTTGGTGCGCGCGCCGTGGAGCACGCCCTCGCTTCCGGTCGAGAGCGACGCGGAGTTGGGCGCGACGCCGCCCGCCTCGTCGACCTCCAGACTGCTTCCGCCGGCCTCGACGGCGTAGAGATCCGTGTCGTCGCCGACGAACTCGTGGAACGCGCCCATCGTGTTCGAGCCCCCGCCCGCACACGCGAGCACGCTGTCCGGAAGCCCGCCGGCCTTCTCCTGGACCTGCTCGCGGGCCTCCTCGCTGATGACTGCCTGAAAGTCCCGGACCATCCGCGGGAACGGATGCGGGCCCACGACGCTCCCGATCACGTAATGGGTGTCCTCGACCGAGGTGGCCCAGTCGCGCATCGTCTCGCTGATGGCTTCCTTGAGGGTTCCCCGTCCCGTCGTCACGGGGTTGAGCTCGGCGCCGTTGAGCCGCATCCGGAAGACGTTGGGACGCTGGCGGTTGATGTCGCGCTCGCCCATGTAGATCTCGCAGTCCATCCCGAGATGGGCACACGCCATCGCGGTCGCGGTGCCGTGTTGCCCGGCGCCGGTCTCGGCGATGATCCGCTCCTTGCCCATGTACTTCGCGAGCAGCGCCTGCCCGAGCGCGTTGTTCAGCTTGTGGGCGCCCCCGTGAAGCAGGTCCTCGCGCTTGAGGTACACCTCCCGACCGTAGCGCGCGGAGAGCGCCTCGGCGTGCTGGAGCGGCGTGGGCCGCCCCCCGAAATCCCGCAGCCGGGCGCGGAAGTCGTCCATGAACCCGTCCTCGTTCTCGAGGACGAACCTGTGATACGCGTCCTCGAGCTCCCCGATCGCGGGCATCAGCGCCTCCGGTACGTACTGGCCGCCGTAGCGTCCGAACTTGGTCGTGCTCATGCTGTGGTGAAATCGTTCGTGTTCTCTCGTACGTCCCCGTCCATGATGGCAGTGCCGATCAACAGCGCGTCGGCGCCCGCCTCGCGCATCCGCCGGACGTTCTCTCCACTACCGATCCCGCTTTCGGCGACCAGCAGCACGTCCTCAGGGGCCTCGATCGCCACCCGCTCGAAGGTGTCCAGATCCACCTCCAGCTTCCCGAGGTCGCGGTTGTTGATCCCGACGACGTCGGCGCCGGCCTCGATCGCCTCGGCGAGCTCCTCGCGGGTGTGGACCTCGACGAGCGGCTGGAACCCGCGCTCTTTCGCCGCTTCGACGAGCCCCGCGAGGTCGTCGACGAACCGAGCGATCAGAAGGACGAGATCGGCCTCGACGACGTCGAGCTGGTCCTCGCGGAGCAGGAAGTCCTTCCTGAGAACCGGCACGTCGACGGCCTCACGCACCCGCCGGAGGGTCTCGGGCGACCCACCGAAATGCTCGGGTTCGGTCAGCACCGACAGCGCCGCCGCCCCGCCGGCGACCATCTCCCGGGCCAACTCGACCGGGTCGTCCTCCCGGATGCCCTCCGTGGTCGGGCTCGTGGGTTTGACCTCCGCGATCACCGCCACGCGTCCCTCGCGCTCGGCCTCGGCGACCGCATCGGGGAACGACCGCGCCTCGACCGAGAGGCGTTCGTCGCCCCCGTCGCGCTCGCGCGCCGAGTCGAGGATCGACTCGACGGCCGGCGCGATCGACTCACTAGTGTTCATCACTGTACGCTAACGTACTGATTTGCACATAAGACTTGCGTCACGGGGTTGAAGTCGGGCTCGCTCCTCTCCCCGGTATGGACGACAGCGACACCGGGATCTACGCCCGACAGATCGACGGGATCGACCGCGCCGTCCGGATCGGGATCGCCTCCGGACGAGTGATCGACGTCTCGATACCCGACGAGCCCTCGCCGGAGGCCGACCCGGGCCACGAGCTGCTCGACCGGATCGAGCGCTTCCTTGGGGGCGAGGCCGACGATTTCGGGGACGTCCCGATCGCGCTGACCGTCCCCACCGACCAGCGGGCGACCCTCGAGCGGGTCCGGGAGCTCCCGTACGGCGGGACCACCGACGTCGCCACCCTCGCGCGGACGACTCCGGGGCTCGACGAGGAGGATCGGGAGGACGTTCGGGGCGCCCTGCGGGCGAACCCCGTTCCGATCCTGATCCCGGGCCACCGGGTCGTAGACGGCCCGAGCCCCCTTCCGGGCGAGCTCGACCGCCGCCTCCGGCGCGTCGAGTCGGGCGGCTGATCAGGTCCACTCGATCCCTAGCCCCTCGTGGACGACGAACTCCAGGGCGTTCACGAGGTAATGGGCGACGACGACGACCAGCAGGCTCTCGGTGACGACGAACCCCGCCGCGAGGACGAACCCCAACAGCCCCGTGACGAGGATCCCGGTGTTGCCCTGTGCGCCGTGGCCGATCGCGAAGAGCATCGAGGAGAGCACCGCGAGAAGCCACGGCGAGACGCCGTAGCCCGCCGCGACCGCGCCGATCAGCGCCGCCCGGAAGAGGAACTCCTCGAAGAAGGCGATCACCGGCAGGACGAGCCCCAGAAGGATCGCCCAGCCGCCAGCCGAGTCGGGCGCCAGCAGCTCGCGGAGCCCCTCGTCGTACTCGAAGCCGAGCCGCCCGGCGGCCGCCCCGCCCAGCTCCGAGCCGAGATAGAGCCCGATCCCCAGAACCGTTCCGGCCGCGAGCGCGCCCATCCCCGTGAGGCCCGCGCCGATCCCCAGGGCCTCCAGCGGGACCTCGGTGTACCAGGCGGCCGCCAGCAGGACGCCGAGGAGCAGCCCCTGCGAGAGCGCGACGTTCGCGAGCAACAGGCCCGAGGAGAGTTCGACGTCGGGCTCCGCCTCGGGATCGGTATCGAGGGCCTCCTGTGAGGCGTGAGAGAGCGCGAGGAGAAGCACCGTGACGACGCCCGTCAGGCCGACGAACGTCGCCCACTCGGTCACGGCTTACTGCGGGGTGGGACTGCCGCTCGGGACCTGGTGTTCCCGATCGAGCGCGGTCGTGATGTTCTTCAGGCGGTCGACCAGGCCGTCCTTCTCGGGCTCGCCGACCAGGGCGATCTCGAGCACCTCGCTGATATGCGAGACGGGGACGACCTCGACCTGCTCCTTGTACTCGTCCTCGATCATCACGTCCTGCTCGTTCGATTTCGGGATGATGACCGTATCGATGTCCGACTTCGCGGCGGCCTCGATCTTGTGGGTGACCCCGCCGACGGGCAGCACGTCGCCCCGGACCGACAGCGAGCCGGTCATGGCGACGTTCTGGTCGATCGGGATCTCCTCGAGGGCGCTGATCACCGCGGTGGCGATCGAGACGGACGCCGAGTCGCCCTCCACGCCCTCGTAGGACTGGAGGAACTGGATGTGGACGTCCATCTCGTTGATGTCCTTGTTGGTGAACTTCTTGATGATCGCCGAGACGTTCTGGACGGACTCCTGGGCGATCTCCTGGAGCTTACCCGTGGCGATGACCTCGCCGTGGCCCTGGGTGACCTCGGCCATGATCGGCTTGACGATCCCGCTGTCGCCGCCCATGACCGCGAGGCCGTTGACGCGGCCGACGACGCCGCCCTCGTTCATCGAGATGTCGTAGTCACTGTAGCGCTCGATGAACGTGTCGGCGAGCTGCTGTTCGATCGACCGCGAGCGGTCCTTCGCGTCGAGGACGTGCTGGCGGGTGGTGAACTCGGCGTCCTCCGCGCGGGCGATGTCGCCCGCCACGCGGACGAGCCCGCCGAGGTTCCGGAACTCGAGAGTCAGATGCCCCTTCCGGCCCGACCGGCGCTTGGCCTCGAGGATGACCTCCTCGATCGCCTGGCGGGTGAAGTGGGGGAGCCGACCGTCGCGGTCGACCTCCTGGGCGATGAACCGGGCGTACTTGCGGCGCATCTCGGGCTCGTCCTCGATGGTGTCGTCGAAGAACACCTCGTAGCCGTAGCCCTTGATCCGCGAGCGAAGCGCCGGGTGCATGTTCTCCAGCGCGTCGCGGTTGCCCGCCGCGACCATGATGAAGTCGGTGGGGACGGGTTCGGTCTGGACCATCGCGCCCGAGGAGCGCTCGGACTGGCCGGTGATCGCGAACTCGCCCTCCTGGATTGCCGTCATCAGGTGCTGCTGGCTGCGGACGTCGAGGGTGTTGATCTCGTCGATGAACAGCACGCCCCGGTGAGCCTTGTGGATCCCGCCGGCCTCGACGCGGTCGTGGCTCGGCGTCTCCATCCCGCCCGACTGGAACGGGTCGTGGCGGACGTCGCCGAGCAGCGCGCCGGCGTGGGCGCCGGTGACGTCCTCGAAGGGCGCGGTGGTGCGGTCGGCGTTGTTGATCAGGAGGTTCGGGACCATCGCGTCGCTGCCGCGGTTCGCGTACTTGAACGCGAGGTAGATGATCGCGGCGGCGATGATCCCCAGCAGGATGTTCCCGATGAAAAGCGAGTAGCCGAGGATCACGATGATGATCAGCCACATGAGGATGGTCCGCATCGTGTTGCGCTTGCGGGCCTCCTCCTTGTGGGCGTCGACGATCTGTTCGCCCTTGCCCGAGGGGACCGTCCGGACCTTCGGCTCGTTGCCGTCGTCGGGGTTGTGGTAGATCAGGACGTCCTGGAGGTCCTCGTTGGGCAGCAGCTGGGTCATCGCTTTCGCCAGCATCGACTTGCCGGTCCCCGGCGAGCCGATCATGAGGATGTGCCGTCGCTGCTTTGCGGCCTTGCGGACGATCTCCTGGGCGTGGTCCTGGCCGATCACCTGGTCGACCAGCTTCTCGGGGACCTTGATGTCGTCGGTGGACTCGATCTTCAGCCCACCCAGCAGGTCGTCCTCCTCGTCGGCGATGTCGGCGTCGAACTCGACGTCGACGTCGCTGCCGAACCCCCCGTCGGACTCCTCGCTCGGGGACTGGTCTTCGACGTCGCCGGGCTCCCGTTCCGGCGACTCGTCCACCCCGTCAGCGGGGTGCTCTCCGGTATCTCTCTCGTTGCTCATAGAACGTGGTCGCTGATGAAAACGAGGGTTGCGCAACTGATATACTTTCTCCCTGCCGTCCCCGATCTTGTGAACACGCTACGCTTTTAATCGTCCGCGTTGTCGATTTCCCCAGGACAATGACACGGGGGTTTTACATCGGCCGGTTCCAGCCGTACCACAACGGCCACCATCGTATGGTCGACCGGATCGCGAGCGAGGTCGACGAGCTCGTCCTCGGGATCGGCAGTGCCGGCGACTCGCACTCCCGACACGATCCTTTCACCGCGGGCGAGCGCATCATGATGATCACCAAGTCGCTCGTCGACTACGACCTGGTGACCTACGCCGTCCCCATCGAGGACCTCGATCGCA
This sequence comes from Halalkalicoccus tibetensis, assembly GCF_037996645.1. NCBI lineage: Archaea > Methanobacteriati > Methanobacteriota > Halobacteria > Halobacteriales > Halalkalicoccaceae > Halalkalicoccus > Halalkalicoccus tibetensis. The sequence continues at coordinate 378,883 of NZ_JBBMXV010000002.1, read as the reverse complement.
ACTCCGTCTGGGTCAGCCACGTCCAGAGCATGTCCCCCGATTTCGACGTCGCCTACTCGAACAACCCGCTCGTGATCCGGCTGTTCAACGAGGCCGGCGTCGAGGTGCGCCAGTCGCCGATGTTCAACCGCGAGGAGCTGGAAGGGACCGAAGTACGGGAACGCATGATCGACGACGGCGACTGGGAGAGCCTCGTCCCCGAGCCCGTCGCCGACGTGATCCACGAGAGCAACGGGATCGAGCGGGTCCAGCAGGTCAGCGAGACCGACGCCAACGGCGTCCAATGATCACGCTCGCCTCGGACTTCGGCGAGCCGTACCCGGCCGCGATGAAGGGCGTGCTGCTCTCGCGGACCGACGCCCGCCTGGTCGACGTCGCCCACAACCTCCCCCGCCAGGAGCCCCGTACCGCCGCCTTCTGGCTGCGCGAGACGCTTCCCTGGTTCCCGCCGGCGGTCCACCTCGCGGTGATCGACCCCGGCGTCGGCACCGATCGGAACGCCCTGGTCGTCCGTGCCGGCGATAGCGCCCTCGTGGGACCGGACAACGGCGTGCTCATGCCCCCGGCCCGCGGGCTCGGCTATCCCGATCCCGAGGCGTTCGCCATCGATCCGGGCCACGAGGAGTTCCCCGCCACCGGCGGCGAGGGCAGCACCTTCGACGGTCGGGACGTCTTCGCGCCCGCCGCCGCGGCGGTCCACGAGGCCGGCGTCGAAGAAGTGGGAGAGATCGAGTGGCTCTCGCCGGTCGACGACCCCGAGGAGCTGCGCTTTCCCGAGCCCGACCTCCGGGGTCGGGAGGCGAGCGGCGAGGTGCTCGTGGTCGATCGTTTCGGCAACGCGATCACCAACGTCCCGGGGAGCGTGCTGGAGGACCGCTTCGGCGAGGAGGTCGCGGTCAACGGCACCGCCGTCCCCGCCGAGCGGAGCTATGCCGGGGTCGAACCCGGCCACCGACTGGCTACCGTCGGCAGCCACGGCAACGTCGAGCTCGCGGTCAACGCCGGCCGCGGCGACGAGGCCTTCGGCGTGGGCGTCGGCTCCGAGGTGACGATCTCCTACTGAAACGGCCGAAACGTTCACGCCGACTCCGCCTCCGATGGCTGATACCGTGTTCGAGTGGCTGTTCCCGGGCTGGCAGAACCCCGCCGCGCTCGCGGCGATCGTCGGGCTGCGAGCGCTCTGTAACGGCTCGCTCGTCGTTCTCCTAGTCCGATCGCTCGGGATCCGCCATCCCTTTACCACGATCGCTGCTGGCCTGGCGGTCTTCTCGACGGCGCTGACCGTTCTCCTGTTGCGCCCCGGTGGGCCCGGGCTGTACGCCTCCTACGTCGAGCTGGCCGGACAGGCGCTCCTGCTCGCCCTCGCGGGCGCCGGGCTCTCCCTGCGATCCTCTGCTCGCCGGACTGCTCTCGGGGGCGTCCTCATCGTCGGCGCCCTGTCGATCTCGGCGCTCATGATCCCGATCTACGGCGAGGCGTTCGTCGCGCCCTGAGCTACCCGCCGACGATCGAGCCGCCGTTGAGATGCAGCGTCTGGCCGCTCATATAGGACGAGTCCTCGCAGGCCAGATAGACGTACGCCGGGCCGAGCTCGCTGGGCTGGCCGGGTCGGCCCATCGGGACGTCCTGGCCGAACTCCGCGACGGCCTCGGGGTCGAAGTCGCCGATCGTCGCCGGGATCAGCGGCGTCCAGATCGGACCGGGAGCGACTTGGTTGACGCGGATCCCTTCGGGGGCGAGCTGCTGGGAGAGCGAGCGGGTGAACGCGACGATCGCGCCCTTCGTCGTCGAGTAGTCCACGAGGAAGTCGTTGCCCTCGAACGCGTTCACGGAGGTCGTGTTGATGACCGTGTCGCCGTCCTCCAGGTGGGGCAGCGCCGCCTTGGTCATGTAGAAGTAGCCGTGGATGTTCGTCGCGAACGTCTCCTCCCACTGCTCGTCGGTGATGTCGGTCAGTTCGGTCTTCACGACCTGGACCGCCGCGTTGTTCACGAGCACGTTCAGGTCGCCGAACTCCTCTATGACCTCCTCGACGGCGGCCTGACAGAACGCGCTGTCGCGGACGTCGCCGTCGATCGTCAGGGCCTCCTGGCCCTCGTCCTCGATCATTTCAGCCGTCTTCTCCGCGTCCTCCTCCTCGTCGAGGTACATCACGGCGACGTCGGCGCCCTCGCGGGCGAAGTGGACCGCGGCCGCACGGCCGATCCCGCTGTCCCCGCCGGTGACGATCGCGACCTTCCCCTCGAGCTTGCCGCTGCCCTCGTAGCCGTCGCGGATGAACTCCGCGGGCGGCTCCATCTCGCCCTCGACGCCGGGCTGGCGGTCCTGTTGTTGGGGCTCGATCTCCTCTGCCTTCTCGCGGGCTTCCTCGAGCGTCATGGGCGAAGATACTCCCGGAACCCTGTTGAGGGTGTCCGTTGCTATGGAATGCTTCGGTTCGCCGCTACCGGCGCGTTTAGGGCCCGCCGGCGAGGACGGCCCCCGTGGCGCGCGCCGCGAACCGCTGGGACCACCTCGCGCTCGCCCTCGGGGCCGCGAGCTACGCCTGCTTGCTGTTCGTCTGGTTCCTGCTGCCCGCCTTTCTCTCGCCGGTGATCGACGATCTCGGCCTGACGAACTGGCAGGCCGGCGTGCTCGTCGGGGCAGTGCCTCTCACCTACATCCCCCTCTCGCTGGTCAGCGGGCTCGCGATCGACCGGGTCGGTCCTCGACTGGGGATCGGCCTCGGCCTGCTGGTCTTCGGCGCCGCGGGCGCCCTCCGGGGCCTCGCGACGGGCTTCCCCTCGATGCTCGCGTTCACCCTCCTCATCGGCGTCGGCGCGACCGGGATCACCTTCGGCCTTCCCAAGCTGGTGGCGGCGCTCTACCCCCAGGAGCGGGTCGGCTCGGCCTCGACGGTCTACGTCCTCGGCTCCTACGCCGGCTCCGCCGGGGCGTTCGCGATCGGCCGGCCCCTGCTTGGCCCGACCCTCGGCGGCTGGCGCCCTGCCTTCCTCTACAGCGGGCTCGCGGTGCTGGCCTTCGCCGTCGTCTGGTTCCTCGGGACCGCACGGATCGAGCCCGAGGGGGGCGACGACGGTCGAACGTTCTCGCCCGGCTCGCTGCGCGAGGACGCCCGCCGGGTGCTCTCGAGCCGCGCGATGGTCCTGCTGGTCGTCGCCGGGACGGGCTACCTGCTGGTCAATCACGGCCTGCAGGGCTGGCTCGTGACGCTCTTCGAGGACCGGGGGATCCGGCCCGCGCTCGCGGGGCTCACGACCACTGTGTTGGTGGCCGGCCAGGCGATCGGCGCGCTCTCGATCCCGCCGCTCTCGGACCGCCTCGACGCGCGCCGCCAGGCGGTCGTCTGCTCGGGGCTGCTCGTCACGGCCGGGACGACGGTCCTGATACTCGCCGAGTCGGCGCTCGTCGTCGCCGCCGCCGGGATCGTCGCCGTCGGGGTCGGCCTCGGTGGAGTCGGCCCGCTGCTGCGCGCGATCCCCGTCGAGCTCGAGGGGATCGGGCCCGGACTCACGGCCACCGCCGTGGGCTTCGTCTTCGCCGTCGGCGAGATCGGCGGCTTCCTCGGCCCGTTCCTGATCGGCTCGCTGCTCGACCTCACGGGCTCGTTCGTCCCCGGGCTCGGCGCCATCGCCCTCGCCGGGCTCGTGATCGCCGCCGCTGGCTGGTTGATGACCGGCGTAGGGGGGTGAAGCGATCGCTGTCGGGATCCATCCTCGAAAGAAGGGAAACGCCGGTTCGTGATTGGGCGGCGTCAGTCAGCGGAGATGATGTCGTCGATGCGGACGATCATCGTCGCGGCCTCGGTGGCGCTCTCGACGGCCTCGCGCTTGACGGCGGCGGGGTCGAAGACGCCCTCCTCGTAGGGGTCGGCGACCTCGCCGGTCTGGCCCTTCGAGATGATGCCCGCACGGCCGCTCGCGTCGTACTCCGAGCGCAGCTCGACCAGTGCGTCGATCGCGTCCATCCCGGTGTTGCGCGCCAGGGTCCGGGGCAGCATCTCGACCGCGTCGGCAAAGGCCTCAACGGCCAGCTGCTTGCGCCCCGAGACGCCCGCGGCCTCGCTGCGGACCCGCTCGGCGATGGCGATCTCGGTCGCGCCCGCGCCGGGGACGATCCCGCCCGATTCGATGGCGGCGGTCACAACGTCGAGCGCGTCGCCGACGGCACGTTCGAGTTCGTCGACGACGTGGTCGGTGCCCCCGCGGACGAACAGCGTGACGGCCTCGGCCTCGGCGCCGCCCTCGACGAACGCGAACTCGTCGTCGCCGTACTTCTCGACGCCGATCGACTCGGCGTAGCCGAAGTCGTCGGTGTCGAGGTCCTCGAGCGTCCCGATGCGCTTGGCGCCGACGGCGCGGGCGACCGCACGCGCATCGCTGTTGCCGACGTTCTCGAAGGCGAGGATGCCCGCCTCCGCGAGCGCGCTCGCGACGCGGTCCTCGACGTCGTCAGTGACGAACGCGACGTCGACGCCGGCCTCGGCGAGCTTCTCGGTATACCCTCGAAGCTCGGTCTCCTCGGCCTCGATGGCGGCGTTGAGCTGGTCGATGTCGGTGATGTTGTACTCGGCGTCGATGTTCGCCTCGCGCACGCCGAGCTCCATGTCGAGCACCGCGACGGTGGCGTCCTCGACCGACCGGGGCATGGTCTCGGTGACGGGCTCCTCGTCGACGATGACGCCCTCGACGAGCTTCGTCCCGCTCGAGCTGCCGCCGACCTGGGTCTGGACGCGGATCTCGTCGCGGGCGATGCCCTCCTCGGACTGGACGCCCTTGACCGTCTCGACGACGATCTCGGCGAGGCGCTCGGCGCCGACGTCGCCGGTGCCCTTGCCGGTCATGCTGGACTCGGCGACCGCGTGCAGGTGCTCGTCGTCGATGTCGTCGCGCTGGGTGAGGTCGTTGATCGCCCCCTGGGCGATGCGGGCGGCCTCGTTGTAGCCCTCGACGATCGTCGTCGGGTGGACGTCGTCCTCGAGCAGATCCTCGGCCTGCGCGAGCAGCTGACCCGCCAATACGGCGGCCGTCGTCGTCCCGTCGCCGACCTCGTCCTCCTGGGTCTGGGCGACCTCGACGATCATCTGGGCCGCGGGGTGCTCGATGTCCATCTCGTTGAGGATCGTCGCCCCGTCGTTGGTGATGACGACCTCGCCCGAGCTATCGACGAGCATCTTGTCCATCCCGCGGGGCCCGAGAGTGGTCCGTACGGCCTCGGCGACCGCCCTCCCGGCCGAGATGTTCGAGGACTGCGCGTCCCGACCCTTGGTGCGCTCGCTGTCGTCGCTGAGGATGAAAACGGGCTGTCCGCCCATGCGCCGCTGTGATGCTTGTGACATGTGTATCTCTCAGATAAGGGTCGTTAGCGGTTCTATATAATGTTTTCTACTCGGGACGACGGTGCGAACCGCTGTCATCCCGCTTCCCGCCCGCGTTCTTCGGGTGAAACCCGCTCACCGCCAGTCGTACCGTTCGACCGCCCGGTCGCGACGCCCGGAGATCCCGTAGGGGTTGCGACGCGTCGTTCGGTCGCTCGCGCGCGCACGGAGGCCGTCCTTCAGCCCGATCAGCGTGTTCGCGGTCACCGCACTCCCGCCGCCGACCCACGCCGTCGGCTTGACCTCGCCCCTGAGCACCCCGCGTGCGGAGCTGACCCCGTCGACGGTCGAATGGCCCGCCAGACGCCGGAGGACGCTCGGGCGCGGCCCGTAGTTCTTCGCGAGCCGGTAGGCGAGCGCCCGGTACTTGAGCCCCCATCGGCGGTGGGCCTCGTTGCCGACGAAGCTCCCCCCTTGGCTCACGACCCGCGGGTCGCCGTCCTCGCCGCCGTCGGTCTCGACGCCCTCGCGGACGCCCATCCCGGACTGCCAGCTCACGGCCCGCTCCTGGCCCGCGAGCCGGTGGGCCAGGTCCCGGGCCCCGCCGGTCTCGAGGTACTCGTCGAACCCGTCGAGCTCGTCGATCGCCTCGCGGGTCAGCGCGACGTTGCCGCCGTTGAAGTAGGTGACCTCCCGGCCGACCACGGTGCGGTGTTCGCGCGCCTCGGTGGTGACCCCGCCCCGGATCGGCCGGTGGGTCGGCCCGGTGACGGCGTCGCTCCCCTCGAGGCCGCGCTCGATCGCCCCCGCCCAGCCGTCCTCGATCCGGTGGCCCTGATCGAGCAGCGCCACGGCCTCGCCGCCCGCGACCTCGAGGCCGGCGTTGCGCGCGACGTTGATGTTCCTGTCGGCTATCTCGACGAGCACGTCCACGTCGGGGCGCTCGTGGAGCATGCCGCTGGTCCCGTCCGTCGAGGGCCCGTTGACCACGACCGTCTCCGCGGTCGGCAGGCGCTCGCGGAGCGCGTCGAGACACCCCACGAGCTGCCGCCGACCGTTGAGGGTCGGGACCACGACGGAGAACTCCATACCACCCGATACCGCACCCGAACACTAAAAATACAGTGGACTGGGGTCGCGCCGGCGCTAGTTGATCCGTGCGTCCCAGTACGTGACCGACGCGAACCCGTCGCCCGCTTCGGTGTCCCGGAGCCCGGACTCGACGCGGTAGAACGCGTCGGCGACCGACCGCGGGATCGCCCGGTAGAAGCCGTAGGGAAGCAGGAAGTCGTGGGTCGAGTCGGTCAGCTCGTAGCCCGTGCGCTCGAGCATCGCGCTGACGTCGCTCTCCTCGTAGAGCCGCGAGCCCATCGGCAACAGCCGGTTGTAGATCGAGCGCGTGCTCGGCGTGTTGAACGTATCGAAGACGAGCTGGTCGCTCGTCACCCGGCGGATCTCCTCGAGATACCGATCGGGGTTGGGGATGAGGTGGAAGAACCGCATCGCGAGCACGGCGTCGAAGTGGTCGTCGGGAAACGGCAGGCGAGCCGCGTCCCCACGGACGAACTCGACGCGCTCGGACAGCCCTGCCCCGCGGGCCTTCTCGCGGCCCTGCGAGAGCATCGCGTCCGAGATGTCCAGACCGACGACGTCCGCGCCGCGGGCCGCGAGCATCACCGAGAACCGCCCGGTCCCACAGGCGATCTCGAGGACCTTCTTCCCCTCGAGGTCGCCGAGCGCGGTGCTGACCGCCTCCTTCTCCTGGCGGTCGATCAACCGACCGCCCTGGGAGAACCGTTTGTCTTCGTACTCCTCGGCGACCTCGGTCGCCTGGTACCACTCCTTGCCCTTCACGATCTCACATACTCCGGCCGGGGGATAAAGGCCTACTGGATCACTGGCCCGCCACGACCCGATCCGGGCGGATCTTGACGATCACGCGCTCGGCGTCCTCTCCGTCGTGATACGGGTACTCCTCGACGTCCATGTACCGCCGGGCCAGCGCGTCGATATGCTCGACGGCCCCCTCCGTCGTCACCTCCGCGACCTCCCCGCGGATCGAGAGGTAGGTGTAGGGGTCCTCGGGGTCGAGGAGCGACAGCCCCACCTTCGGGTTCCGCGTCAGGTTGCGTTCCTTCTGGCGCCCGCGGAGGGTGTTGATCAGGACGTGCTCGCCGTCGTAATCCACCCACACCGGCGTCACCTGCGGCGTGCCGTCCTCCATCAGCGTCGCGACGTGGGCGAACGTCTTCCGGCCGAACAGCTCCTCGTACTCCTCCGGTATCTCCTCCATGCCCCGTCGTACGCGCGGGACCCGGGTAAACCGTTCCCTCGGTGTGGTAATTATACTCCTTATGTTATATGGACTGTTTACACAAACATATAGCCAACGTTTACCATGAACCCCTTGCGAGGGATGGGTATGAGTACACGTGCGGATCAGCTGGGTGGGTCCGAGACGGTCCTGTCGGACGAGGAATACCGCGAGCGCCTCGTCGAGCTGCCCCCGAGCGCGAAGCTCGTCGCGAAGGTCCTCGAGACCGACTCGCCGCTCTCGCAGGGCCAGCTCGCCGAGGAGTCGCTGCTGCCCGACCGTACCGTTCGCTACGCGCTGAACCGCCTCGAAGAGTCCGGGATCGTCGACTCGCGCTACAGCTTCCGCGACGCCCGCAAACAGGTCCACTTCCTGCGCCGGTAGCTTCTCGCCGGTCGGGGATCTATCCCCGGCATGGAGCTCCGTCGGTTCCCCGTCCCGGTCGCGACCAGCGCGCCGACCGGCACGACCAACGCCTACCTCGTCGGCGACCTGCTGGTCGACCCCGCCGCGCGCACCGACGCGCTCGACGACGCCGCCGAGCGCGCGACCCACGTCGCGGTCACCCACACCCACCCCGACCACGTCGGGGCCGTCTCGGAGTACGCCGACTCCCGGACCGTCTGGGCGCTCGCGGGCCACGAGGCGCGCTTCGAGGAGGCCACGGGGATCGAACCCGACGAGACCTTCGCCGATGGCGATCGCCTCGCCGGGCTCACGGTCCTCGAGACGCCGGGCCACGCGCCCGACCACGTCGCCCTCTCGACGGGTGAGGCGGCGATCTGTGGCGACCTCGCGATGGCCGAGAGCAGCGTGTTCGTCGGCGGCGAGGGCGCCGATATGACCATCTATCTCGACTCGCTTCGCCGGCTCCGGGAGCTCGACCTCCGGGTCCTCCATCCGGGCCACGGCGAGCCGATCGAGGCTCCGAAAAACCGGCTCGAGGGGCTGACCGAGCACCGCCTGGAGCGAGAGCGCCGGGTCCGGAAAGCGGTCGAGGCCGGGAACCACGAGGTAGAAGCGATCCGCGACGCGGCCTACGAGAAGGATCTCTCGGGAGTCGCGGAGCTCGCCTCGCTGACCGTCGAAGCTCATTTGGAGAAGCTCGCCGCGGAGGGCGAACTCGAGTGGGACGGCGAGCGCGCCCGGGTCCGGGACTGACGACGGCCTTTTGGCTCGCCGGGTCCTCGTCGAGCCATGGAGTCGCTCGAGACCGAACTGGAGCGCGCCCGCGGGCTGGACGTCGGCGGGCTCGCGGACGCCATCGAGTCCATCGGCTTCGAGTGCACCCGGTGTGGTGCGTGCTGTAAGAGCGAGGCCGACGATCCCCACACGGCGACGGTCTTCCCCGACGAGGTCCGGGAGCTGGAGGACGAAGAACGGGACTGGCGTGACGTCGCCCGTCCGATGCCCTACGGGCTCGACGAGGCCGGCGAGGGCCAGACCTTCGAGTGGGCGCTGCAGACCGACGGCTGTGGGGACTGCACGTTCTACGCCGAGGACGAGGACGGGACCGGCGCCTGCACCGTCCACGACGAGCGCCCGCTGATCTGTCGGACCTACCCCTTCAGCGTCGCGCTCGGAGGGACCAGCCAGCCGATGGGCGAGGCAGTGGATGAGGAGGGGATGGTCCGCGCCCACGAGTGCGAGGGGCTGGGCCGCGACATCTCGCGGGCGGAGGCCGAGGAGCTGGCGGCGGCGCTCAAGGAGCGCGCGGTCCGCGAACTGGAGGAGGCGATCGGGGTACGCGAGAACTATCGGCCCGTCGAGGGATCGACGATCGTCCACGACTCGGAGGGCCCGAAACGGCCCGACGGACGCGAGATCGGCGACACTACTATTAGGGGCGACTCCCACGATTAGCGTGGAGATCTCCCCATGCAAATCTCTGATAAACTCCTGTGTCTGTTCAACGCCGAACTCACCGAAACCAACGGCAGCTACACCGTCGAGATCCCCGAAAGCGAGGTCGAGACGGGCTCGCTCGACCCCGGCGAGACCTATCGTGTCGCGCTCATCTCCCGCGAGGAGACCGAACCCGAGGAGAAGAAGGCCAGCAGCAGCCGCCGACCCTCGAGCGAGCCCCAGCCCCCCGTCGAGGAGGGCGAGATCCGCTACGTCGAGATCGAGGACATCGGCAAACAGGGCGACGGCATCGCCCGCGTCGAGCGGGGCTACGTGATCATCGTTCCCGGCGCCGAGATCGGCGAGCAGGTGAAGGTCGAGGTCAGCCAGGTCAAATCGAACTTCGCGGTCGGCGAAGTCATCGACGAATCGGTCTGAGACACGCACGTTTTTCATCGTCGGGTATCCTCGTGCGCCTTCGGCGCACTGCGGGTACCACTCTCTGCTCACGGCAGCGAAGCCGCCGTTCGCATGGTTCGCGGGAGCTCTGCTCCCGCGCTACTCGAAAAACCTGTCCGCGGGGTTTCGGTCCCGCTGACGCCACTGAACGTCGCACAGTGAGCGCACTAAAAACCGCGAGCGAACGGCGTTCGCTCGCGGACCGCCCTACTCCGTTCGGTATATAACCTTCTCAGGCGAACCGCGAGAGGTCCACGCCCGCCTTCTCGCCGGCCTCGCCCGCAGACTCGTAGGGCCGGCCCACGACGATGTCGCCCGCGGTGGACTTCCCGATCCCCGGCACGGCCGTCAGCTCGTTCATCGACGCGCCGTTGACGTCGAGAGGATAGGGCACCCCCGTCACCGAGCGGTAGCCGTGGTCGACGATCGCGACGTCCATCGAGCTTCCCAGTTCGTGCTCGCCGGGCACCCCGATCAGCAGCGAGTAGGTGCCCAGCTGGCGCCCGAACGTCGTCCCCTCCTCGTGGTACTCCATGTGGACGTCCTCGAGCACCGTGCCGGCGGGCGCGACCCGCTTGAGCATCGGGTTGTCGATCTCCTCCCTGACCTCGCGCTTGTAGGGCTTGAACCGCTCCTTGTGCTCGCGGGCGATGTCGGCGCCCGTCTCGGCCATCTCCGTGCCCGCGAACGCCATCACCTGGCGGATGTTGATCCGCCGGACCATCAGCCCCTCGTCATAGACCCGCTGCAGGAACGCCTTGTTGTGCTCGTAGGTCTCCGGGCGCTCGCCCATCAGCCCGTGAACGAGGTTGATTCCAGGTAGGAGCTTCGGGAGACGGTCGCCCGCACCCTCGCCGTGGGACGGCCCCGTACCGGGCTCCTCGCCGGGTCGCCAGCCCCCCTCCTCGTTGACCACCCGCACCGCCTCTAGACACTCCTCGGCACTCACGAGCAGGTTGTTCTCCTCTTGGACGACGGGATCCGCGCTCTCCAGCCCGAACGCCGCGGTGTCGCCCGGCGTGTTGTGCTCGGCGATGATCCGGATCCCCTCGCGCGAGCGCTCGGGGTAGTCGACGATCGTCACCGGGTTCATGTTGTCCAGATGCAGCGTCCCGAGGTCGGGGACGGCCTCCCGGATCCCGCCGTAGAGCTCGCGCAGCGCGTCGGGGTTGGGCGCCTCCCCATCGCCGCCGAACGCGAGGATGTCGGCCTGGCGGCCCAGCCGGAAGTGCCGTGCGCCCCGATCGGCGAGCTGCGAGACCTCGCCGACGACCGACTCGGCGCTGCGGAAGGCGGGGTCGCCGTAGAGCGGCTCGGTACAGAACGAACACCGGTAGGCACACCCACGGGACGTCTCCATCTCGCAGATCAGGTAGTCGGGGTGGTTGGGGTGCTGTTCGATCACGAACGCGCCCTTCCGGCCCCAGCGGTCGATCTCCCGGTTGTCCCGCATCCGACTGTTGAACCCCTCCAACCCCGACTCGACGAGGTCGTAGGCGGCGGCCTCGACGTCGCCCTTCGCGACGAAGTCGTAGTCGAGGTCCTTTCGCTCCGTCTCCTGGGCGCCGGCGTTCTCCTCGCCGACGCCGAACTTCACGGGCCCGCCCATCAGGCTGGTTCCCCGCGAGACCCACGCCAGCTTCTTGACCTCGTCGGGCTCGGCGGGGGTGCCCCCGACGTAGCTCCCTGGAACCGTCATCCCGCCGATGTAGAGCATGAGGTCCGCCTCCTCGACGTCGCGCCATTTCGATCGATCGTCGCGCAGCTCGTCGATCGTGTGGTAGGTGATCTCCTCGCGGGCGACGCCCGCATCGACCAGCGCGCCCGCCGTGTAGCGCGGATACGTCGAGATGTAGGGGGGGACGCCGAAGTGGGCCGGCTCGTCGACGTAGCCGTCGACCAGCGTCACGGAGAGGTCCGCCGGGTCGGTCATACGCGGCGTAGACCCCCGACCGGTAAAACGGATGTGGCTCGTGGCTCGGCCCGTCTCAGCCCACCACCGTCACCGGGACGTCCGCCTGGAGCACGACCGACTGGGTGACGCTCCCGAAGAGGAGCTTGCCCGTCGCCGAGCGTTTTCGCCCCCCGATCACGACCATGTCGACGTCGTGCTCGTCGACGTATTTCAGGATGGTGTCGTCGGGCGCGCCCTCCTCGACGACCGCGACGCAGTCGACGCCGGCCTCGGCCGCCCGGTCGGCGATCTCCCGGGTGACGCGCCGTGCCTCCTCGGCGACGGCCTCCATCGTCGACTCGGCCTTCGTCGGCGCGAGCTGCCGGGTCGCCGCCCTGTCGACCACACAGAGCGCGTGGACCGTCGCGCCGTACGTCCCCGCGAGGTCGAACGCGTGTGGGATCGCCGCCGATGCCTGCTCGCTGCCGTCGGTCGGGACGAGTATGGTCTCGTACATCGTCCTGTAGAGTGTTGTCTATTAACATAACCCCGGCGGGTGAGCCCCCGTGCCCGCCGGGCCGGCGGCTCAGACCTCGCGGAACTCGACGTCCCCGGTCTCGGTGTCGACGATCGCCACCGTCCGGTGCTCGTCGGGCACCGTCGGGAACTGCGCGCCGGGGTTCACTACGAGGGTGTCGCCGACCTCTCGGAGCTCGCGTTCGTGGTGGTGGCCGTAGCAGACGTAGTCGTACTCGCCCGACTCGGCGTAGCCCTCGACTTCCTCCGTCAACTCGCCGTGAAGCACGGCGAAGCGCTTTCCGTCGAACTCGAGCTCGGCGAAGCGGCCGTGGAGCTCGCCATCGAGCTCCTCGAAGCCCGCCTCGAGGCCCGCGACCTCGCCGTCGTTGTTGCCGAGCACGCCGTGAAGCTCGAACCCCTCGAAGAAGGGCAGGACGGGCGGGGCGATGAAGTCGCCACAGTGGATCAGGGTCTCGACCTCCTCCTCGCGGAAGGTCTCGGTCGCGCGCTCGATCGCCGCGACGTTGTCGTGGGTGTCGGAGATGACGCCGATTCGCATGTCGGGGGGTCGGCCGGCGAGCACTTAGAAGCCACCCACGGCATTGATAATCGCGGCGGACCTAGGGAGCTCCATGCCCGCGACCCTCGAAGTCGTCTGTACGGACGACGGCTGCGAACTCGACATGTTCGAGCTCCACTACACCTACGACATGCCCGACGACGTCGGCGTCGGGGACTTCTCGTGTCCCTACTGCGGCGGCGTCGACTGTCTGGAGGCGGTCGAACTATGAAGGTCTGGGAGATCGGCAAGTCGGTCGGCAACCGCGTCGCCGAGAGCGTCGGCCGGGTCTCGAGTCGTGTCCAGGAGTCCCGCCCGCTCGACGCCGACCTGCTCGAGAGCGACGACGCCTACCTCGCGGTCTTCGACGCGCCCGGCGTCTCGGCCGGCGACGTCGAGGTCCGATTCGCCAACGGCGAGGTCCGGGTGCGCCTCGAGCGGTTCCGCGAGTTCCACGAGGGCTTCGAGATGCGCCTGCCGGGCCGCGGGCTCTCGCTCGACGGCCACGTCCGCCTGCCCGAGGACGCCGCGATCGACCCCGAGGCCGCAACCGCGACGCTCAAGGACGACGGCACGCTCCAGGTACGCATCCCGAAGGGCGAGGACGACGCGACGACCGTCACCATCGAGGACGGCGAGACGATCGACACCGCCTCGCCCGACGACGGGTCGACGACCCCCGACGACGAGTCGGTCGGCACCCCCGCCTAGAGCGCCATCCCCTCGACGATCGGGAACGCCTCGTCGCCCGAGAAGCGCGTCGGGTCGAACTGCCCGATCCCCGACCCGCCCCGGAGCTCGCGGGCGATCGTCTCGCCGATCGCCGGCGCGCGCATGAACCCGTGGCCCTGCCAGCCCGTCGCGACGTACAGGTCCTCCGAGAGCCAGCCCAGCAGGGGGTCGCCGTCGGGCGTCGCGGTACAGAGCCCGGCCCAGGAGCGATCGACTGCCACCTCCCGCCCGAACCGCGCTTCGACCCGCGCCGTCGCCGACTCGACGAATGATTTGTCGGCCTCCCGGTCCCACCCGTCGGGATCGCTTTCGACCTCCTCGGTGCCGTCGCCGACGAGCAACCCTCCCGAATCGGGGCGCAGATAGAACCCCTCGGTCGCGTCGTAGGCCATCGGCGTTTCGGCCCCTTCCTCGGTCGTTAGCGCCTGCACCCGGTAGGGCTTCATCGCGAGGTCGTAGCCCGCCTCCCCGACCACTCGCGCGGTGTGTGCACCTGCAGTGACCACGACGGCATCGAAGGGCTCGCTTTCGCCGTCGACCCGGACACTGCCTCCGCCCTCCGTGAGCACCGCTTCCGTCCCCGTTCGGATCTCGACGCCCGCTGAGCGGGCCTTCCCGGCCAGCAGTTCGGCGTAGGTCGCAGGATCGGTCCAGCCCGCGTTCCGGGCGACGGCCGCGACTCCGACGTCGTCGGTTTCCAGATCCGGCGCCAGTTCGACGAGCTCCGCACGACCGACGAGCGCGGCGTCGATTCCGTGATGCTGCATCCGCGGGACCTGCTCGCGGATCGCCCCGCCCCGGTGCTCGTCGCCCGCGTGGGCGAACCAGAGATATGGCGTCTCGTGGAAACGAAAGTCGCCCTCGCCCGAGAGCTCGCGGAAACGTTCGATCGCCCGGCGTCCGATCCGCGCGTCGACGTCCTCGGCGTAGGCGTCGTAGAGCACGCCCGCGGCGCGGCCGGTGCTGCCCGAGCCGACCTCGCCGCGCTCGAACACGACGACGTCCTCGCCGGCCCGCGCGAGGTCGTGGGCGGCCGTGAGCCCGACCGCGCCGGCGCCGACGATCGCGACGCTCATCGGTCCGTTCCTCCTGCTGATCGTCCCATGGCGGCTCGTGTGCGGGCCGGCTACTTGACTCCCGCTACAGGAACTCCCCGATCCCGCGGGCCGGATAGCCGACGACCGTGTCCGCGCCGGCCGCCTTGAGCGACCCGACCTGCTCGCGTACCGCCTCGACATCGCCCACGAGCGCGAAGTCGCCGCTGGCCGCCGAGAGCACCTCGCGGGCCCGTCCCGTCGCCGCCGCGTCCGTCGGCGCGCCCTCGGGCAGCGCGCGGGCGACCGGCCGCCGCCGCGAGACGTAGCCGCCGAGCGCGTCGAGCACTTCGTCGGCGTCGTCCGTCAGCACGGTTGGCGCGTAGACGGCGACCTCCCCCTCGAAGCCGGCGGCCCGCAGCGCCCGGAGGTCGCGCTCAGTCGAGCGCCCCAGCAGCTCGAACTGTGGCGCGCCCGTCGCGAGCGCGAGCCGCTCGACGCCCTCGGTGCCGACCCAGGCGTCGGGGTCGGCCTCGGCGGCCGCGCCGAGCCGCGGCGCGACGGCTCTGGACCGTTCGTCCTCTGTGAGGTAGGCGCCGTGGCCCGCGACGAGCACCCGTTTGGCTCCCTCCGGAAGCTCCGCGAGCAGCGAGTCGTCGCCCAGCGGGTCGAAGCCGTCGGCGCGGACGGGCGTGGTTAGGTAGAGCTCCCTCTCCTCGGCGAGCTCCGCGAGCACGCCTCGCTCGGGGAGGTGGCGTTGCCCCTCGTAGTCGATCACCAGGGAGTCGAAGGGCAGCTCCGTTCCGCGGGAGACGTCGCACTCGGCGGGTTTGAGCGCGGCGGCGTCGAGCCCGGTCGAGCGGACGTCCTCTCCGGCCAGCATCGGTTCCTCGGAGAACTGGCTCACTGTCGGCGCGGAACGCGGGCCCCCGCGCTGGCGGGCGTTCGAACGCGGTTCGACGGTCCTTCGGTCATTGGCCTCCCTACCGCGCTCGGGCGCAAAAGCGTATCGTTCGTACCGTTCGGCGCTATCCGTAGGACTCGGGGTCGAGGCGCTCGGGCGCGCGCCAGTCGGTCGCCAGCTCGAGGAACTGGACGACGATCCGTCCCGTCGCCCCCCAGACGGTGTAGCCGTCGACGTGGAAGTAGTGGATGACGATCTCGCCGTAGTGGGGGTGCTCGCGGCGCTCGAGCTCGTGGTTCGCGTCGTCGATCAGGCCCGCGATCGGCAGGACGGCGATCTCGGCAACCTCGCGGTCGTCGGGCTCGTAGACCCGGTCGGGCACCCTGACGACGAACGGCGTGATCGAGAAATGGGTGACGGTGCGGATGTCGTCGAGCTGGCCAACGAGCTCGACCTCCTCCTCGCGCAGCCCGATCTCCTCGTTGCCCTCCCGCAGCGCGGTCGCGTAGATGTCCTCGTCGACCGTCTCGCGCCCGCCGCCGGGGAAGCTCATCTGGCCGGGGTGATCGGAGAGGTCCTCGGCGCGCTTGGTGAACAGCAGGTGGGGCTGGCCGCCCCGCTCGACGACGGGCACGAGCACCGCCGCCTCGCGCCTCTCGTCCGTGACCCGGCGGGGCTCGTGGCCCCTGACCCGACTGAGGTCCATCGCCCGACCCTACCGGCTCGCGCGTTATAGCCGTTCTTGCTCGCGCTCGCGGACCCCGCTCGCGTCGACCGGCGCCCACGCCTCGAGGTCGTAGCTCACCTCCCGGGCCAGCTCGGGGTCGTCCTCCGCACGGAGCCGTTCGAGCACCCGCTCGCCGACCGCCTCCCGGTCGACCTCCCGCTCGGGGACCTCGAGGATGTGCGGCAGGTCGCCCGCGCCCTCCGGGAGCGTCGGGAAGGCCGCCGGACCCGCCAGGAGCAGCCCATCGTGCTCGACCAGCGCGTAGGCCTCGATCGCCCCCTCGACCCGCTTCTCGGGGCCCGGATCGCGACCCTGTCGGAAGGCCAGTTCGGAACGCGCCTCCCGCAGCTCCTCGCGGGTCAGCGCGCCAAAGAGGTCACAGATCCCCGCGAGCTCGTCGTCGCTGAGCATGGCTCCCCATCGAGGGGCCGACCCCAAGAACCCCTCGGCGCAACGGCTTTCCCGCCGCCCCTCCTTCCGTCGCCATGGACGACACCGCGCTCCTCGAGGCGCTCCGGGAGGTCGACCCCGCTACGACCGAGGGGATCGCCCGCGGCCTCGGGGCGGATCCCGACGCCGTCGACGAACGCCTCTCCGAACTCGAGTCGATCGACCGGGTCGAACGCGACGGGGACGAGTGGCGGATCGCGGGCGACTCGCGCCTCGACTCCAGCGTCGAGCACATGGCCGACCGGCTCGGGAGCGAGGGCGAGCGCCGCTAGAGGGTGTCGAGCGCCCGGTCGCTCGCGCGAACGACGTCGGCCGGTTCCAGCGACGTCCCCGACCAGGCGGGCAGCCGGAGGTCACCCTCCGCGGGGACGATCGCCTCCGCGTAGGTGTCGACCTGCGAGCGCTCGTCCTCCGGGTCGTACTCCAGACCGTTGAACGCGGCGTCGGCGGCGTAACCCCGGACGAACCGCTCGGCGCTCGCGCGGTAGCGTTCGGGGAGGCCGTCGAACTCGGGCTCGATGCCCCGTTCGGCGAGGACCCCGAAGAGCGCGTTCGCGACGTGCTCGCTCATCCCCGCGAGGCCGGTCGCCCCGCCGACCGCCCGGTGGTCGTGCTCGTGGACGCCCAGATCGACCTGGACGCTCCCCTCGAAGCCGGCGAGCTCGAAGGTCTCGCCCAGCACGCCGACCTCGAGGCCCCACGAGGGCTGGAGGCGCAGCTCGCGGGCGAGCTCGGCGGTGAAACCCATCTCGCCGGCCAACGCGTACCGGAAGGCGTCCAGATACTCGAGGACCGGCGCGTCGTGACGATCCCGAAGGGCGGCGACCAGCGGCTCGTAGAACAGCCTGAGCAGCCGGCCGTAGAGCCGCCCGTTCTCGACGCGGGCGTAGTAGCCCTTCGAGAACGCGAAGCCGGACCCCGAGAGCGGCGCCAGCAGCCGGGGGACGTGCGAGGCGTCGTAGCTCTTCACGTCGGCGTCGTGGAGCGCGACGAACTCCTCGCGGGCCGCGAGCCCGAGCCCGAGCCAGACGTCCCGGCCCTTTCCCGCCGGCGCGTCGAGCCCGTGATCGGCGAGCAGTTCCTCCACCTGTGGCGCGTTACACCACAGGAGGGTCAGCGGGAGGTCGAACCCCGCGAGCCAGTCGCGAAACGCCCCGACCCGTTCTGCGGGCGCGCGAAGGGGAACGACCACGCGGGCGGGGTCGACCTCCTCGAGCGCCGCGAGGGTGCGCTCGGGGGCCAGCCCGGCGAGTTCCCGTTCGGTCATCGGGACGACGACGGCCGCACGGTCGACGGGCGCCTCGGGGGTCGGCCCCGTCAGGTCGTGCAGCGTCGCGATCCGTTCCTGGACGTACTCCATCCGTCTCTCTGTTCGTCACTTCGGGCGAGCGGGTAAAAGCGGGCCGTTACGCGTCCGTCGCCGCCGGCAGCCGGCCCGTGGCGCCGAGCAGCGCGAACGCGCCCACGAGGACCGCGAGCGCGAGCGCGAGCCCCTGGAAGACGGCGTCGTAGCCGACCCCGTACTCGACGAGCTCGCCGACGAACCAGCTCCCCAAGGCCTGACCGAACATCATCCCGCCGCTGAAGGTGGCGTAGGCGCCCCCGCGGTGCTCGTCGGGGAACGACGACAGCAGGAACGCGTCGGCCGCGGGGAACATGCTGTGGATCACGTAGCCGATGACCGCGCTGAGGAGGACGATCCCCCACAGTCCATCCGTTACGGTCAGCAGGAGGACGCCCGCGATGAACGACCCGATGATCCCGAAGAGGTACGGCAGCGTCGGCAGCCGGTCGACCAGCTGGCCGCTGATCCAGAAGGCGGGCACGCCGGCGGCGAAGGCCACCGTCAGCAGGTTACGGGCCGTGGCGGGGTCGAACCCGCGGGCGGTCTCCATGTAGGAGGGGTAGAAGTTGAAGATCCCCTGCCAGAGGAAGCTCGCCGCGCCGAAGACGGCGACCCCGATCGCGATCAGGCGCCACTCGCCGCGGATCGCGCCCACGAAGTCCCGGTCGACCCCGCTCGCGGCGGGGAACTCGGTGCGTTTCGCGATCCGATAGAGGATCGCGGTCGCGATCAGCGCCGCGAGCGCGATCAGCGCGAAGACGAGCCGCCAGGAGACCAGCAGCGCGAGGCTCACGAGCGGGGCGGCGATCACGGCCGCGAGCTGGGTCGCGGTGCCGTGGATTCCGAGCATCCGGCCGACCTGCCCCGAGTAGAGCTCGCTGATCAACGGGTTCGCCGAGACGAAGTAGCCGCTCGTGGCGGTGCCGATGAGAAAGGCGCCCAGCGCGAGCGTGACCACGGAGTTCGCGAACGTCGCGAGCAGCGAGGCGCCGGCGAGGGTCGCCCCCGAAAGCAGGACGACCCGGTGGCGCGGGATGACGGTGAGGAGGTAGCCGATCGGGATTCGGGGGAGCGCGCTGCCGGTCCAGACGAGGGTAACGACCAGCCCGATGGTCCCGGGGCCCACCGAAAAGGCGGCCTGCAGGGGCTCGACCAGCGGCGCGTAGACGACGCGCACGAGGTTGATGAGGAACGCCATCGAGCACAGCGAGACGAACAGGCGGGTCGTGGCCACTACCGCACCCGAGACGCGGGCGGGCCCCAACGTTTTCGGAACGCGCCGGGGTTGCCGCGTCCCCTACTCGAACACCCGGTCGAACGCCTCCGCGCCCATCGGGTCGAACCGACAGGCGTCGAGGTTCTCGCGGACGTGTTCTCTACTACTCGCCCCGACGAGCGCGCTCGTCACCCCCGGCGCGCTGCGCGCGAAGTTGATCGCCTTCCCCGCCGATGACTCGCCCTCCAGGCGCTCCGCGACCGACTCGGGCAGTCCCTCCGCGAGCCGGCCCTGTCCGATGCTCGCGCTCGCGAAGGCGTTCAGCCCCGCCTTCTGGGCGAACCAGAGCGCGCTTTCGGCCCCTTCCGCCCCCTCGTGGGCCTCGACGGTGAACCCGTCGGCCATGTGGACGTTGAACGGCAGCTGTATCGCCCGGAGGTGCGTCGCGGTGTTG
The DNA here is from genome assembly GCF_037996645.1 of Halalkalicoccus tibetensis. Taxonomy (NCBI): domain Archaea; kingdom Methanobacteriati; phylum Methanobacteriota; class Halobacteria; order Halobacteriales; family Halalkalicoccaceae; genus Halalkalicoccus; species Halalkalicoccus tibetensis. Next base: position 359,114 of record NZ_JBBMXV010000002.1, on the reverse strand, counting down.
CCCGCCTCCTTCGCCGCCGCCCGCGCCCGCGAGGCGACCTCGGGCAGCGAGAGGTGGTTCGCGTGCTCGGGATGCACCCGGAAGGCGTCCCAGGTCGCCACGCCGTAATACCTGAGATCGCCCGCCGCGACGCGCTCCTCGAGTCGGGTGAACGTCTCCTCGAGCCGGTCGTAGACCGCCTTCCGGGAGCGCTCCTCCAGCTGGGCCTCGGGGTTGTGGACGTAGTAGAGATCGATCGCCCCCAGATCGAGGTTGTCGAGGGAGCGATCGAGCTGGTTCTCGATGAACCCGGGCGCGATGCAGTGGCTGCCCCGGACCAGCTCCTCGCGGGGGACGATCCCCGGCTCGACGTACTCCTCGCGGACGTACTCGCCCGGGTCTGCGGGTCGCTCGCCGTCGAAGGGGAGGAAGCCGCCCTTGGTCGCGACGAGCACCTCCTCGCGCTCGACGTCGGCCTCGGCGAGGGCCCGTCCCACCACTCGCTCGCTTCGCTGATGGCGGTAGTTGATCGCGGTGTCGAGGACGTTACAGCCGTTCTCCAGGGCCGTCGTGATCGATTCTTCGTACTCGTCGTCGACCACGTCGGTCGGCTCGCCCAGGTAGGTGCCGATCCCCAAACTGGAGACGACGCCGTCGCCGAAGCGCCTGAAGTAGGTCCGGCCGAACTCGTCGCCGAAGCGGTCCCGGTAGGCCCAGGTGCCGTCTGCGGTCGCCATGGGGAGAGTACCGCCCCGGACGGGATATACTGTCGGCCCTACCGGCTCGGGTAGGCCTTCACCGCCTCGCGATACCCCTCCCGGAAGGTCGGGTACGAGAACTCGTAACCCAGCTCGCGGAGCCTCTCGTTCGAACAGCGCTTGCTCGTGAGGATCCGCCGGCGGGCGGGCTCCGAGAGGTCGTCGTCGGCCAGCCGTTCCTCCTTGGTCTCCTTGGGCGGCTCGGGCAGGCCGCACTGCTCGGCGAGCCAGTCGGCGAACCCCCACTTGCCGACGGGCTCGTCGTCGACGGCCAGTACGGTCTCGCCGCGCGCGAGGTCCTCCTCGAGGAGGTAGCGCACGACCCCGGCGGCGTCGTCGCGGTGGATCATGTTCAGGTAGCCCTCGGTCACGGGTCGCTCCAGATACCGCTCCAGTCGGTACCTGTCGGGCCCGTACAGCCCCGCAAACCGCACGACGGTGCCCGTGACGGGCGAGTCGAGGGCCACCTCCTCGGCCTCTCGCAGTACGCGGGTCTTCTCGGTGGTCGGCTCCGTCGGGGTGGCCTCGTCGACCCAGTCGCCGCCGTGATCGCCGTAGACGCCGGTGCTAGAGGTGTAGACCAGGCGGTCGGGCGGGTCGGCGCGGCCCGCGAACTGTTCGATGGCGGTCCGAAGCCCCTCGACGTAGATCCCGCGGGCGGCCTCGGCGCCCCGACCCCCCGAGCTCGCGGCGAAGACGATCGCGTCGACGTCGGGCACCCGCGAGAGCGCCTCGCTGTCGGTGACGTCCGCCCGCATCGCCTCGAAGCCCGCGTCCTCGATCGCCTCACAGCCCTCCGACGATCGGCGGACCCCGATCGGCTCGTGGCCGCGTGCGAGGAGCTGGCGGCCGAGCTCGATTCCCACGTAGCCACAGCCCAGGATGGCGACCCGCATCAGCGCTTTCGCTCCCCGATGAACTGGTGGATCTCGGCGTACTCCGCGAGCGTCATCGGCGCGCGACCCTCGACGCGCTGGTGGACCTCCTTGCCCGAGAGGTCGCTATCGAGGTTCGCCGCGATGGTGTCGACGTCGAGCACGGCGGTGGTCATACCCAGCAGAAGACGGTCCTCGACCTCCGCACGGACGATCTCGGCGTCGGGCTCGTCCTCGGAGAGCGCGAGGATACCGCAAGCCTCCTCGACGGTGAGCTCGGGCGACTCGCCCGCCGCGAGCGCCGCCAGGGTGTCCTCGTCGATCCCCGTCTCCTCAGCTGCGTGCTCGACGCCGACCTCATCGATCACGCCGGCGAGTTCCGCCTCGTACTGTTCTCTGAGGTCCTCGGGGCTCTCGGCCTCGCTCCCGTCGAGATCGCGATAGAGCATACCCGGGCTACGGGGCCGGGGTTGAAGAATACCGTCGGTCCGCGCTCAGACCAGGCTCGCGCCGTCGAACTCGCCGCGGTCGTACTCGACCTCCATCAGGTCGAGGATCGTCGGCGCGATGTCGTAGAGGTTGGCGTCGCTGATCGACGCCTCGCCGTCGATGTGTAGGGTCGCGTTGTCGAAGCTGTGCATCCCGTTTCGCGGCCCCTTCCCGAAGACCTCGCCGTGACCCTTGAAGCCCGACTTGAGGTCGAAGCCATGGGAGGGGATCGCCACCAGGTCCGGCGCGATGTCGTCGTGCTCGCCCCGGAAGGCGTCCTCCTTCTCGACGACGCGCTCGCAGACCTTCCGGCCGTCGGGCCCCTCGAGGGCCTCGAGGTCGGCCTTGAGCTCGTCGCGGACCGCATCGTACTCCTCCTGCGGGACGCTTCCCCGCGGCTCTCGGTCCTCGAGGTTGATGTAAAAGCGCCCGGGGATCAGCGAGTACGCCTTCGCGTCGGTCGCGATGTCGCCCAGTTCGGAGTGGTCGTCGTCCTCGAAGGAGAGCCACCCCTCCTCGGCGAGCCACTGGTTGCAGTGGACCTCGTAGTCGAGGGTCGTGAAGCCGTGGTCGCTCGCGACCACGAGCGTGACGTCGTCTGCGAGGCTCTCCCGGAGATCGCCGATGTAGCCGTCGAGCTTCCGGTAGAACTCCATGAACTCGTCGTAGTACTCGCCCTCCTCCTCGTAGTCCTCGAAGAGGAAGTGGTTGACCCGGTCGGTGGTCATGAAGACGCCGAAGAAGAGGTCCCAGTCGTCCTCGGCGATGTAGTGCGAGAAGGCCTCGTAGCGCGCGTCGAGCGTCGCGTGGGCGTCCTCGATGAACTCCCGTTTGTCCTCGTCGTGGCCGAGCTTCGCGTTGACGTCGATCCGGTAGTCGAGCCCCGAGAGCGTCTCGCCGAGCTCGTCGGGGTAGGCCGCCTTCTCCAGCCCGGGCGAGAGGAAACCCGAGACCATCCGCTGGACCGTGCGCTGGGGCGGGAAGGTCACGGGGACGTTCATCACCGTCGCCTTCCGGCTGGCATCGGTGACCCGGTCCCAGAGCCGGTCGGCCTGGACGTCCCGACCCATCGGGACGTAGGTGTCATAGGAACCGTTCTCGCGGTCCTGAAAGCCGTAGACGCCGGTCTCGCCGGGGTTCTGTCCGGTCGTCAGCGAGGGCCAGCAGGCGCTCGATTCGGGCGGGACGATGCTCTCGATCGCCTCGGCGGTCCCCTCGTCGGCGATCGCCGCGAAGTTCGGGAACTCCTCGGGGTGCTCGGAAAGGAGCGAATACGGGACACCGTCGATACCGACGAACGCGACGCGGGGCTTTTCTTCGCCGCCGCGTATCCGATCGAAGAGACCCATGCCCCCCTCTACTGGCGTCCCCTACAAGAAGCTTCGTTTCACGTCCCGTGCTACCGGTCGCTGCCGGCGCCCTCGTCGCCTCGGGCCTCCGTCTCGCTTTCGGCGTCGAAGTTCGTCGGGACGACTGTCGGGTGGGCGAGACCCACCGCGGCTGTGCGTGCTGCCATACGACATCGTAGGTCCCGGACGTTCAAAAGATTACCCATAATTATAACACATCCGAACGGCGGACGGTGATTACTCGTGGGTATCAGCCGAACTGCTCCTCGTAGAGCTCCTGGGAGTGCTCGATCGCGTCGTAGGCGGCCTCGCGGTCCTCCCAGCCCAGCGTCTCGACCTCCTTGCCCTCCTCGAGGTTCTTGTACGTCGAGAAGAACTCGTCGATCTCGTCGATCGTCTGCTGAGGGATGTCCTCGAGGTCCTCGATGTGGTCGAACCGGGGGTCCTCGGTCGGGACGGCGATCACCTTGTCGTCCTGCTCGCCGTCGTCGTCCATCCCCATCAGCGCGACGGGACGCGCCTCGATCACGCAGCCGGGGAACGTCCGGTCCTCGACGAGCACGAGCACGTCGAAGGGGTCCTCGTCGTCGTAGTAGCTCTGCGGGATGAAGCCGTAGTCCGAGGGGTAGTGGACGTTGCTGTGGAGCACCCGATCGAGCATCACGCCCGGAATGTCCTTGTCGTACTCGTACTTGTTGCGCTCGCCCTTGAGACACTCGACGACCGCGTAGATCTCTTCGGGCGGGTTCGGTCCGGTCTCCAAGTCCTCCCAGAGGTTGCTCATATGCACCTCGACCTGCTCAGGGCGGGAAAAAAGTCCTTTCGACACTCCGGCCGTTCCCCAATCATGTCCGGTATAAAACATTATCCGCTAATCAATATTCAATTTATGATGTTTGTGGGTAACAAGTTATATTTTCAACAGAAATAAATGGAATGGTTGGCAAGTGTTAAATAGCGGGATGACATGTTCTATAGCGATGTCAGAGGCACAATCTGTTCCGGGCACCCAGCAGACGGCACACGATTTGACCGCGTTCCAGCACAACATCCTCGTGATCCTCGCGGAGGAGCCGATGTACGGGCTGGCGATCAAGCGCGAACTGGAGAGCTACTACGACACGGAGGTCAACCACGGCCGGCTCTACCCAAACCTCGACGACCTGGTCGAGCGCGACCTGGTCGCGAAAAGCGAGCTGGACAAGCGCACCAACCAGTACGAGCTCACCGACGACGGCTACGAGACGGTTCTGGGCCAGCTCAACTGGGTCTTCTCGAAGCTCATCACCGACGAGGAGCGCGCCGAGGACGTCGGCGACCTGGTTGCCGCGCACGACTAACGCCGATCCGGATCGGCTTTCGCGGCCGCCTCCACGTGCTGTAGCGACCGCTCGATGCGCCGTTTCTGTTCCTCGCTCGGCCACGCGTTCCGCACGAAGTACTCCGAGAGGAACTCCGCTCGCTCCTCCGGGGTCGCCTGCTCGACCGGCTTCGCGTAGTGGTTGCCCATGAAGTCGGCGAACGCCTCGGCGTTCTCCCCGTGGACCTCGCCGTGGGCCTCCCGGACCCGGCGGGCGACCGCGCGGTTGTGCTTCTCGACCGCGTCCCAGTCATCGGGGCTCTCAGGACCGGCGACCTGCACCTCGATCGCCCGATCGGTGTCGTCGACCCGGTCGGGGCGGATCGTCCCGTCCTCGATCCACCCGTCGGGATGGAGCACCAGCGTCGCCGTCGCGTCCTCCTCGCGGACGCGGGCGGTGAAGCCGTGTTCGGAGAGCAGTTCCTCACGGTGCGCGCGGTAGGCCGCCGCCTCGTCGGGGTCGCTCGCCCGTCGCGCGAGCCTCGTCAGTCGCGTCGCCTCCTCGACCGTCTCCTCGGGTAGCTCAGCCATTCTCGAACGCCTCGTTGACGAGTTCGTCCGCGCGCTCGTTTACCTCCCGCGGAACGTGCGTGATCGACCACTCCTCGAACCCCGACAGCAGCTCGCGGGCCCGGACGCGCCGTTCGCGCATCCCGGGGTCGTTGGCGTCCCACTCGCCGCGGACCTGCTTGACCACGAGCTGTGAGTCCCCGTTGATCTCCACCTCGTCGAACCCGTACTCGCGGGCGGCCTCGAGCCCCCGGATCAGCGCCTCGTACTCCGCGCGGTTGTTCGTCGTCTCGCCGATCCGCTCGCCCCCCTCGGCGACGATCCCGTCGCCCGAGACGAGCACCCAACCGATCGCCGCCGGGCCGGGGTTGCCCCGGCTGCCACCGTCGAAGTAGCAGTGGACCCGCCCGCCGGCCTCCCGGAGCACCGACTCGATGTCGGCGGGACGGGCGCCCTGGACGACGACCGTGTCCTCGTAGGCGACCGCGTTCGCGTCGCCCAGCGTCGCGCGCCAGCGCTCGTGGTCGGTGTTGCCCGCCGAGACGGTCGCCCCGGCGGCCTCCAGCTTCTCGCGGGCCTCGTCGGGATCGTGGGGGAGGGACGGCATTGTCTGACGCTGGCCGGTTCTCGACTATAGCCGTTCTGGTCTCCGTCCGCCGCCCGATATCGGCCCGCTGGCACCTCTTTCCGGGAGAATTCGCCCCTCCACGGATTCCGTCCTTTGAGTCGGGACTCGAACCTGCCCAAGGGTTTAAGTACACCGGTTCCACTACTATTTAAGTGCGATGACACGGTCCACCCGTCAGCGGGAGCGCGAGCACGAGACGGAGCAACCCGAGGGAGCCCAGGAGGACGAAGGGGTCCGCACCTGTCCGGAGTGTGGGTCCGACGACCTCGTCAAGAGCTCCGATCGGGGTGAACTCATCTGCGATGACTGCGGCCTGGTCGTCGAGGAGGGGAACATCGACCCCGGGCCCGAGTGGCGGGCGTTCAACCACTCCGAGCGCCAGAGCAAATCGAGGGTGGGCGCGCCGACCACCCAGACGATGCACGACAAGGGGCTGACCACCACGATCGACTGGAAGGACAAGGACGCCTACGGCCGGTCGATCTCCTCGAAGAAACGCAGCCAGATGCACCGACTGCGAAAGTGGCAGGAGCGCATCCGCACGAAGGACGCCGGCGAGCGAAACCTCCAGTTCGCACTCAGCGAGATCGACCGCATGGCCAGCGCGCTCGGCGTCCCCCGCTCGGTCCGGGAGGTCGCCTCGGTGATCTATCGCCGGGCGCTCTCCGAGGACCTCATCCGCGGGCGCTCGATCGAGGGCGTCGCCACCGCGGCGCTGTACGCGGCGTGTCGCAAGGAGGGCATTCCCCGGAGCTTGGAGGAGATCAGCGAGGTCTCGCGGGTCGAGCGAAAGGAGATCGGCCGGACCTATCGGTATATCTCCCAGGAGCTCGGCCTCGAGATGCGTCCCGTCGATCCCAAGAAGTACGTCCCCCGATTCTGCTCCGAACTCGAACTCAGCGAGGAGGTACAGTCGAAGGCCAACGAGATAATCGAGAAGACCGCCGAGGAGGGCCTGCTGTCGGGCAAGTCCCCCACGGGCTACGCGGCGGCGGCGATCTACGCCGCCTCGCTTCTCTGTAACGAGAAGAAGACCCAGCGCGAGGTCGCCGACGTCGCGCAGGTGACGGAAGTCACCATCCGGAACCGCTATCAGGAACAGATCGAGGCGATGGGCATCCACAGCTGACCCGTCGCTCTCGCCGGCCGTTTCGCGCTCCGTGCCCCGGCGCGGATCGCCCCCGAGCGCCCGCCAGCCGAACGTTCAAGCCGCTTCGCGTCCTATAAACGTCGAATGCGACTCGACGAGTACCTCGAGGGGTTCGAACGCGACGAGGCCGCCGAGCGCCGCCGCCTCGCCCGCGAGAAGTCCTACGGGATCACGCAGTACCTCGACGAGGTCGAGGACCGCTTCTCAGACGCCCTCTCGGGGGACTCGCTGGTCGGCTCGACCGCCCCCTCGATCTTCGTCGGCCACTCGAACTACCCGCAGGTGTCGACCGGCCTGCTCTCGCCGGTCGGCGACGAGGACCACGCCGAGCAGTACGCCACCGACAGCGGCTGGTACCGCCAGGGGCTCTCGATCGACGACGTCGTCCAGCGCCGGACCGGGCTGTTGAACGCCAACCGCTTCACCGACGTCCGTTCGGTCGGGGAGAGCCCGACCACCGCCAAGACCGGCTCCCCGAACGTCCACGACGTCTGGGACGGCTTCGTCGGCACCCAGCGCGAGGTCGCGATCGCCGACCGGCCCGTCGACGTCGAGATCGGCCTCTCGGACTCCCGACTGGACTTCGACTTCCCGGACGGCGACACTGCCGCGCCACGGGGCCCCCGGACGGGCGCCGAGTCCGCGACCCTGACCGAGAACCCCCACGTCCCGCGGGCCGTCGAGAAGACCTTAGAGGACGACGACTGGCGCGCCGAGGGCGCGATGACCTACCTCTACCGACGGGGATTCGACGTCTACGAGATCAACCGCATCCTCTCGGCGGGCGCGCTGGGCGAGGCCGAGACCCGGCGGCTGGTCCCGACCCGCTGGTCGATCACCGCCGTCGACGACACGATCGGGAAGTTCCTCCGGGGCTCGATCCGCTCGAACCCAAGCGTCGACCAGACGCGGGTGTTCTCGAGCGAGTACATGGGCAATCGCTATTGGGCGATCCTGACCCCGGGCAACTGGGAGTTCGAGCTCGTCGAGATGAAGGCGCCCGGCAGCGTCTGGAACCCCGTCGACTCGGACGTGTGGGTCGCGAGCGACCACGAGGGCTACGAGGGCCGAACGAAATACGTCGACGGCGGCACGGCCGGCGCCTATTATGCGACCCGGCTCGCGGCCCTCGAGTATCTGGAGGAGATCGGCCGCCAGGCGAAGGTGCTGGTACTGAGACACGTCTCCGACGAGTACTGGGCTCCCGTGGGCGTGTGGCAGATCCGCGAGAGCGTCCGGGACGCCTTCGAGGGCGAGAGCGGGGTCGCGGAGACCTTCCACGACGCCGTTCGGGGCGTCGAGTCACATCTCCCCGTCTCGTCGAGCGACCTCCGGCGTTCCTCGGAGATGGTCGCGGGCGTCCAGGCGTCGCTCGCGGACTTCTCGGCCTGAGCCCCGGCCCACCAGAAGGGCTATGACGCGGGTCGCCCGATCCGGGGTATGATCGTCCTCGGCGGCGTCGAGCTCGTGGTCGTCATCCTGGTGTTCCTCCTGCTGTTCGCGCCGGCGATCCTCGCGGTGCTTGTCGGCGTCCACCTCTATCGCGAGCGCACCGGCCGGATCGAGGAGCTGGAGACCGAGATCGAGGCGCTGCGCGAGCGCGTCGACGACTGACGGGCCAACGCTTATTCCGCCCCACCCGTAGCCTCTAGTATGCTCGCGTCCGTCGTCGCGTTCTCCACGCTCGAGCTCGGCCTGCTCGCGCTGATCGCCGTCACGCTCCTGCTGCCGGTCGTGCTCGCGGTGCTGATCGAGCGCGTCGTCTACGAAGGCGGGGCGGCCGACCCGGTCAGTTTCGCCGAGTTCGAGGGTCGGTTCGAGGACGGCGACGCGTGGGCCGACCAGCTCCACGAGGACCGCGAGAACTGACTACTGCGGGCTGCCGCCGCTCCCTTCCTGCTTGCCGCCCTGGCGCCCGCGGGGCTTCTCGCCGCCGCCGGCGTCGTCGGTCGTCTCGAGGTCGTCGAAGGCCTCCTCGACCATCCGTCTCGTCCCGTCGACGACCTCCTCCCAGTCGTCGTTGTCGGGGGCGATCCCGTTCAGCCGGGCGATCTTCATGATCGAGACGTGATGGACCTGCTGGACGCCGGGCTCGACCTCCCAGACGACGACGTTACAGGGGAACAGCGCGCCGATCTCGCGGGTGACCTCGAGGGCCTTGTCAGCCATCTCGGGGTTGCACGCGCCGAGCACGTAGTAGGGGTCGCGATCGGCGTCGATCTTCTCGCGCAGCAGCTCCGAGGGCGAGAACTCGACGGGCATGCCGAAGCCGGCCGCCTCGAACGTCTGGCGGACGTGCTCGACCGCCTCGTCGTGGCCCATGTTCAGCGTGACGCTTCGCTCGCCGATGTCCTCCCGGGTGAGCTGCTCCGGGTCGATCGGTAGGCTCATGTCCGGCACATCGTCCGATGGCCCCAAAAAAGGTCCGCCGGCGACAGCCTACAAGGGGAGCGGGAGCCAGGACAACCACTGCAGGACGGTCTCCGGGGGGAGGATCGGGTCATGCAGGACGAGCCAGTCGAGCAACACGAGCCCGCAGCCGTGGGCGACCGTCGAGGGGAGGATCGAGTCGGCGTGGTAGTCGACGGCGCCGAACAGCACGTCGGTCGGCCCCGAGAGCGCGAGCTCGATCGGCGGCTTGCCGAGGTGCAACAGCGTGTAGACGATCGGGCTGATGAGGACGCATTTCGCCCCGAGGTCCCGGACGCCGACACAGAGCAGCCCCCGGAAGTAGGTCTCGGTCGCCAGCGCGAGGACGAACAGCTGGACGGCGTGGGGAACGAAGCTCCCGAGCTCGGGGGCGGTCTCCCACATCGGGTAGAACTCCCGAACGCTGGGAAGGGTCGAGCCAACGAGGTAGAACGGCAGGACGAACGCCGACAGCGCGATCGTGTCGACGATCGCCCGCCGGTCGACCCGCCAGCCGATGTGGCGGCCGTGGGCGAGCCCGAGCCCGAGCGGGACCAGCAGGTAGAGCAGGGTGTCGCGGACGACCCGTTGGCTGATGCCGTCGGTCGGCCAGCTCACCCAGACGAGGAGGACGACCCCCGCGACCAACAGCGAGCGCTGGACCCACGAGAGCCGTCCCAGCAGGCGCATCTACTCGGCGGTCGGGACCGGGCCGGTCCCGGTCACCTCGCGGCAGGCGTCGAGGAACTCCTGGCGGCTCTCGAAGTAGCTGACCCCGGTGCCCTCGAGGATCTCGCCGACCTCCATCGGGCCGTCGGGCGTTCGGACGACCGCGTCGCCCTCCTTGCGTCGGATCTCGCTGCGCTGTACGGGCCAGTGGAGCCGGGAGGCCACCCGGGCCAGCGGGGCCCCCTCGACCGGGGTTCCCTCGCCCAGCTCGACGAGCGGGGCCTCTTCCTCCTCGGCTTCGTCGTCGTCGCTCATGTCCCCGGGTTCGAAGGCGGCGCGATTCAAGCTTTCGGTCGCCGTGAAAGGCTTTTACTCCGGCGGGCGTAAGCCCGGCCATGTACGTCCGACGCGCCAAGAACCGCGAGGAGGCCTGGCTCCGCGACGGGATCGAGCGGATGGGCCTCGACGGCGCGGCGTTTCGCCCCGAGGAGTACGTCGTCGCGCTCGACGAGGAGACGGGCCGGAAGGCGGGCTTCGGTCGGCTCCGGCTCCACGACGAGGCCCCCGAGATCACGAGCCTCGGGGTCGTCGAGTCCTGGCGGGGGCAGGGCGTCGGCGCCCACGTCGTCGAACGGCTCGTCGGCTACGCGGGCGACGAGGGGTTCGAATCGGTCCACGCGCTGGCGCCCGAACCCGACTACCTGCTCCAGTTCGGGTTCGAGCCCGTCGAGCGCTCCGCGCTCCCCGCGGCCCTCGCCGAGCGCCTCGACGCCAAGCGCGAGGACGGCGATGAGGTGATCGCGATGACCCTCCCCGTCGGGGAGTTCTCGATGCCCGAGCGCCTGCGCGAGCGGTTCAAGGAGGCCGCGCCGGCGACCGAGGTCGCGGAGGCCGGCGAGTCGCTTCCCCCCGAGGAGTTCGGGATCGACCCTGACTCGGCGACCTACAAGTACGATACGGGCGGTTAGTAGTCCTCGCGGTCGGTGACGAAGCCGCTCTTGAAGGCGACCCAGGTGAGCACGCTGATGAAGAGGATCGGGGGCAGCATCGCGAAGACCCACAGCGGCTCGAGCCCCCAACCCAGCACCAGCGCGACGTTCATGATCCCCAGCGCGACGAACGGGGACGTGTACTTGGCCGCCCGCCAGCGGTCGCTCCGGTCGTCGGTCGGGATCGGCGAGCCCTCGTTCTCCTCGGGCGCGACCGGCCTGTCCATGGGCTGCGTTGGATCGCGGCGGGGAAAAACGACACGGAGCGAAACGGGCGGAGCGCGGTCTTAAGAGCCTGGGCGCGGTACGGTTTCGCATGTTCGACCAGGAGGATCTCGAATCGATCCGCGAGGGGAAGGAGCGCTGGGAGGAGGAGACTCGGGGCCCGACGATCGACCGCTTCGGCGAGCGAAAGGAACGGTTCACGACCGACACGGCCGGCCACGAGATCCAGCCGCTCTATACGCCCGACGACGTGGCGGACCTCGACTACGAGGAGGACCTCGGCTTCCCCGGCGAGGACCCCTATACCAGGGGCGTGTACTCGACGATGTACCGAGGCCGGCTCTGGACGATGCGCCAGTACGCCGGCATGGGCAGCGCCGTCGAGACCAACGAGCGCTACCACTACCTGATGGACCAGGGGCAGACCGGCCTCTCGATGGCCTTTGACTTACCGACGCAGATGGGCTACGACTCGGACGCCGACATGGCCGCCGGCGAGGTCGGCAAATCCGGCGTGGCGATCGACTCGCTCGACGACATGCGGACCGTTTTCGAGGGCATTCCCCTCGACGAGGTCTCGACGAGCATGACGATCAACGCGCCCGCGAGCGTGCTGCTCGCGATGTACATCGCCGTCGGCGACGAGCAGGGCGTCCCCCGAGAGGAACTCAGAGGAACGATCCAGAACGACCTGCTGAAGGAGTACATCGCCCGCAACACCTACATCTACCCGCCTGAACCCTCGATGCGGATCATCACCGACGTCTTCGAGTTCTGCGCCGAGGAGGTGCCCAACTTCAACACGATCTCCATTTCGGGCTATCACATCCGCGAGGCCGGCGCGAGCGCGGCCCAGGAGCTGGCCTTCACCCTCGGAAACGGCATCGAGTACGTCGAGGCCGCCCTCGATGCCGGCCAGGACGTCGACGAGTTCGCTCCCCAGCTCTCCTTTTTCTTCAACGCGCACAACGACGTCTTCGAGGAGGTCGCGAAGTTCCGCGCCGCACGGCGGATGTGGGCACGGATCATGGAGGAACGGTTCGACGCCGAGACCGAGGCCGCAAAGCAGCTGAAGTTCCACACCCAGACCGCCGGCTCGATGCTCACCGCCCAGCAGATCGAGAACAACGTCGTCCGGGTCGCGTATCAGGCGCTGGCGGCCGTTCTCGGGGGGACCCAGAGCCTCCACACCAACGGCAAGGACGAGGCGCTCGCGCTGCCCACCGAGAAGTCGGTTCGCACCGCGCTGCGAACCCAGCAGATCCTCGCCCACGAGTCGGGCGCCGCCGACACCATCGACCCGCTCGCGGGCAGCTACTACGTCGAGGCGCTCACCGACGAGCTCGAGGAGGAGGCGTTCGAGCTCATCAGGGAGGTCGACGACCGGGGCGGGATGCTCCAGGCCGTCGAGGACCAGTGGGTCCAACGGCAGATCCAGGACGTGGCCTTCGAGCGCCAGGAGGAGATCGAGGACGGTAGTAGAGTGATCGTCGGCGTCAACGAGTACGAGGTGAGCGAGGACCCCGAGATGGACATCGAGGAGGTCACCGAGGAGGACCAGCAGCGCCAGATCAGCCGGCTGGAGTCCGTGAGGGAGGAACGCGACGACGGGGCCGTCGAGGACGCGCTCGCGGCGCTGGGCGAGGCCGCGGCGGGCGAGGAGAACGTCATGCCGTACATCCTCGAGGCGGTGAAGAGCGAGGCGACGACCGGCGAGATCTGTGACGTCCTCCGGGAGGCCTTCGGCGAGTACCACCCCGGAAGCGCGCTCTGAGGCCGGTTTCGAACCCCACTATCTGACCGCATTCCCAAGGCCTATTCGACGCTCGTCCCACTTTCGGGTATGGACTCACCGACCAGTGACGACGTCGCTACCGTGGACGGGATGCCGGTCCTCGGCCTCGGGACGTGGGAGAACGAGGAGGAGTGTGCCGAAAGCGTCCGGACGGCCCTCGAGACGGGCTACCGGCATATCGACACCGCCCAGATCTACGGCAACGAGGAGAGCGTCGGCGAGGGGATCGCGCGCGCGGACGTCGACCGCGAGGAGGTCTTCCTCGCGACCAAGGTCTGGATCGAGAACCTCGCACACGACGACGTCATCGAGAGCACCGAGGAGAGCCTCGAGAAGCTCGGCGTCGACTACGTCGACCTCCTCTACGTCCACTGGCCGGCCGGCGAGTACGACCCCGAGGAAACGTTCGACGCGCTCTCGACGCTCGTCTCCGACGGGCTCGTCGAGAACGTCGGCGTCTCGAACTTCGAGCCCGAACACCTCGACGAGGCCCGGGAGGCGAGCTCGGTGCCGATCTTCGCGAACCAGATCGAGTGCCACCCCCTCCTTCCCCAAGAGTCCCTGCGAGCGTACGCCGACGAGCACGACCTCCCGTTGGTGGCGTACTCGCCGCTGGCCCGCGGCGAGGTCTTCGACGTCCCCGAGCTGGGGGAGATCGCCGAGAAACACGGCGCCAGCGAGGCCCAGGTCAGCCTCGCGTGGCTCCGCGAGAAGGGGATCACGGCGATCCCCAAGGCCACCGGCGAGGAGCACATCCGCGACAACTGGGACTCCCTCTCGCTCGACCTCGACGCCGAGGATATCGAGGTCATCGACGGGATCGATACGGAAGAACGCCAGGTCGACCCGAGCTTCGCCTCCTGGTAGAAGGTTATAATCTGCCGAAACAGTAAAGTAATTTTATGATATTGTGGTGGTATGGCAGTGCGGTCACGCCGTCCCGGGCCGGTCGGGGCGATCGACGTCGACCTGCGGCGGCTCCACGCCGGATGGATGGGGTTGGCCTTCCCGTCCCGGCGGGTGGCCATGGGCCCGGTCCCCGGAAACGGTATACCGAGCGCGACGACCGGGTTGGTCGCGTACGGCGGGTGGGCCGGGTTGGGCGCGCTCGTCGTGGTGCTTCTCTACCCCCTGGTAGCCGTCGGCTTCGCGGTGCGGGCCCCCGTTCGCCGGATCGGTCGGATGGCGACGGACCTCGGGATCGCGGGCGTCGTCGCGCTCTCAGCGCTGCTCTGGGGCGGACTGACGGCGATGGCGTATCTGCAGTTTTCCCGGTGGGGGTTCGTCGCGGCCGCGGCCGTCGTCGGCACGTTCGCGGCCGCGGCCGCCGTCCCGTGTTCGCGCGGCGGGCGGAAGGCGGCCGTTCTGCTCGCGTACCCGTTGGGACTGGCGGCGATCGTCCTCCCGGTTCTGGTAGTCGGATCCCTCCCGATGACCCTTAGTTCGGCGTCCCTCCCGGGTAGCTCGGTACTCGCCGTCGGCCTTCTCGAGGGGTCGCTCGCGTCCATTGGGGCGAGCGACCCCGTTCCGGACGGCACCACCCTCGGCGGGCTCGCCGCCGTCGGCGCCTGGTTCGGTCTCGTCGTCCCCCTCGGCTGGATGCTCGGCTGTACCCTCGCCTTGGCGGATCTGGTCCGCCCCTCCCGCCGCGGGAGAATCTAAACGATTATTACCTCCGACCGACGAGGGATGAATCACCCATGCCCCTCATCGATACTGTGCGGGCGTACCTCTCGGAGCCCGAACCGACCGTCTCGGAGTGTCGACACTGCGGGACGACAGTCGACCCCGGCGTCACGCGGTGTCCCGAGTGCGACGGGGAGGCGATCGCCCGGTACCACGTCGCGTGACGGTCGAACGACCGCCGAGCGGCCGGCACCGATCCCGAACGTCGGCCGAACGATCCTCACCTGTATCGGTTCCGTAGGGACAAGTATCCCCTCCATCGGGCCCCGCCGCGGAACCCTTATTCTCGCCCCGACGAAGGGGTAGGTATGGAGTTCGATCTCCCGAAAACGGCGGCGGTGTTCGTCGCGTTGATCGCCCTCGGCGTCGTCGGGACGTCCCCGATGATGACGATGGGGACCGTCCTGATGATGGTGCTCCCGTCGATGGTGGTCTTCGGCCTCCTCATGCTCGCGATCGGCGTCAAACACGGCGAGTACCGCGCGACACACCGCTAGCTCACATATAACCGAGGTCGCGAAGCCGCCCCATTAGGTCCTCCTTGTCCTGGGAACGGCCCGCGCGCTCGGTCGTGCCCTCGAGGTCCTGGAGCCACGCGGGGCGGTCGTCGCTTCTCGTCGAGCCGTTCTCGCTGCCCAGCGAGCGAAAGCCCTCGAAGTACTTCGGGCCCACCGGCAGGTCCGCCGGCTCGATCCCGGCGGGCAGGTCGTCGTAGTCCTGCGGGACGCGACCCGCCGGATAGCCCTCGACGGCGTCGGGGACGACGTGGTTCCACATCGCGTCCCAGACCGCCCGTTCCTCGAACTGGAGGATCGAGTGGATCCGGTCGTGGGGCGGGTACTTCTCGGGATCGTGGCGCGGACTGAAGAAGGTCTCGTCGGCGCGGGCGGCCTGCTCGTCCCAGCGCACGCCCGAGAACACCCCGTCGAACCCCTCCTCGCGGATGACGCCGTTGAGCGCCACCGTCTTCAACAGGTGGTTGCCCTCGTAGCTGTCGGCGCTGAATCGGAACGTATCGCCCTCGAACTCCAGCCGGTCGCGCAGCTCGCGGCGGTTCTCCTCGCCGAGGGCGTCGATCGGGATCTCGCCGCCGGGCTCGGCGAGGCGGGCGAACTCCTCGTTTCTGGCGTAGCGCAGGTCGAGCTCCCACTCCTCGGCCCATTTCTCGACGAACGCGATCACGTCCGGGAAATGCTCGAAGTGGTCGATGAACACGACGGGCGGCATCCCGAGGTCGAACTCGCGGGCGACCTCCCGGACGAAGTAGAGCACGAGCGTCGAGTCCTTCCCCCCGGTCCAGGTCACCGCCGGGTTTCGGTACTCGTTGAGGGCGTCGTGTGTCACCTCGATCGCCTTCTCGGTCTTGGCGTCGAGCGTCGGGTAGTCCGCCGGGCTCTCGCCCTCGCCGTCGGCGTAATCGACGTCGAGGTACGTCGGGAACTCGCTCATCACCCGGCACCGACGTACCGGACCGCCATCTATGTTGGTGCCGTCGTGCCGTTCAATCGAAAAGATCCGCTCGGCCCGCGACCCGAGGTCGGCCTCGGGACGCGGTGGTCGTCGTTCGTTTCTCAGGCCCGGTCGACCGTCGTCGAGACCAGCAGGACCGCGAGGTAGAGCAGGCCGATGACGCCGAAGACCGCGGCCAGGGTGGCCGGGTCGCCGCCGTCGAGCAGGAGCGACGGGGCGACCGTCTCGACGGCGTAGATCGCCGCGCCGATCGCGAGGAGGCCGGCCGCGATCGTCACTTCGGGGTCCTTGAAACGGTTCGCTACGGTCCGCGAACGGGTGGATTCGTTCATACTACCGGGTAGGGTCCGGCCCCGTAAATATATTCTCTGAAAGCCGGTCTCACGGGTGTAGGACGTCACTAAGCCACGCTTCACCGTGACACGGGTCCCGAACGGACGGGACCACGACGGGGAGTGAATACGCCGTTCGGTCAGTCGGAAAAAGCGACGGATCGCGAAGGGAAAACTATCGACGGCTCACATGTAGCCCAGATCGCGAAGGCGCTCCATCAGGTCCTCCTTGTCCTGGGCGCGGCCCTCGCGCTCGACGGTGTTCTCGACGTCCTGGAGCCAGGCCGGGTCGTCGGTGGACTTCTGGGTGCTGATCTCGCTGCCGAGCGACCGGAAGCCCTCGAAATATTTCGGCGAGATCGGGATGTCCTCCTGGGAGATGCCCTCGGGGAGATCGTCGTAGCCCTCGGGGATGTAGCCCTCCTCGGGGTAGCCCTCGACGGTCTCGGGGACGACGACGTACCAGAACGCGTCCCAGACGGCGCGCTCGTCGAAGTGCAGGATGGGCTGGATGCGGTCGTGGGGCGGGTAGATCTCGGGGTCGTGGCGCGGGCTGAAGAAGGTCTCGTCGGCGCGGGCCTCCTGTTCGTCCCAGCGCACACCGGAGATGACGCCGTCGATGTCGTGCTTCTCGAGGGCGTTGTTCAGCGCCACCGTCTTCAGCAGGTGGTTGCCGACGTAGGTGTCGAGCAGGAACGGGAAGGTGTCCTCCTCGTACTCGAGCAGGTCGCGGACGTGGTGGCGGTTCTGCTCGTCGAGCTCCTCGATCTCGATGTCGTCGCCGGGCTCGAGACCGTGCTCGTCGACGTACGCGCCGACGTCGTCGTTGCGCGCGTAGATGACCTCGAGGTCCCACTCGTCGGCCCACTTCTCGACGAAGTCGTGGATCTCGTCGAAGTGCTGGTAGTGGTCGATGAAGACCGCCGGGGGTACCTCGAGATCGAACTCCTCGGCGACCTCCTTGATGAAGTACAGCGTGAGCGTCGAGTCCTTCCCGCCGGTCCACATCACCGCGGGGGTCTCGTACTGCTCGAGCCCCCGTCGGGTGACCTCGATCGCCTTCTCGATCTTCGTATCGAGCGTCGGGTACTCCTCGGGGTCCTGTCCCTCGCCGTCCTCGTAGTCGACGTCCAAGTAGTCGGGAAAGCCGTCTGGCATACGCTAATGAGATTTAATTACCACGCACTAAGCGCTTACGGCCTGTTACGAGGTGTGGTGACAGCTCCCCCGATCGAACGCGGATCAGGTGATGAACTTGTTGTCGCGCCAGTTGACGCCGTTCTTGGGGCTGCTCTCGGGGCCGGGGCCCTCGACGACCTCGACGGTCGCGGGGCGTTTCTCGCCGTCGACGATCTTCGTGGCCTCGAGTTCGCCGTCGCGCTCGGCGATGGCGGTCAGCGTGCCCTTCTCGGCCTCCTGAGCGAGGTCACAGAGCACCTCGAACATGGGGAACTGGAGCGCGGTGTTCTGGAGAACGGTCTCGCGGTCGCCCTTGAAGGCGGCGAACTCGACGAGCTCGGAGGGGATCTCCTCCTCCTCCTCGCCCCAGGCGGGCGGCGCGCCGGGGCCGTTCTCGGGCTCCTCCTCGTACACGCGGGTCTCGGCGACGCTCGCCTTCAGCTGGGCGGTCGGCGTGTACTTGCTCACCGTCCCCTCGCGGGCAGCGGATTTGATGATGAGCGTGTTGTTGCGCCTCGTGATCTCGATGTCCTCGATCTGCTCCGGAAGCTCCGGGTCCGACTCGAAGTAGTCGGTGACGTCCTCGAGGGGCAGTTCCAGCGTCGAATGAAGTTGATATACGCGCCCTGACATTGTTGATGGATGGGTCTCGTGGGGTGGTTTGCGGCTCGCGATCGCGCCCGTGCAGGCTATAGTAGGTGCTCCAGACATATATGGGCTTTCCCTGTAAAAAGCTACTGCCTGCGATCGATCGTGACGGCCGGAGGACCTACTCCGTCGCCAGCGCCGGCTCGAGCTCGCCGCGCTCGTCCATCTCCGCGAGGACGTCGCTGCCGCCGATGAACTCGCCGTCGACGTAGGTCTGGGGCGTCGTCTCCCAGCCGCTGTGCTCCGAGAGCGCGACGCGGTACTCGTCGAGCGACTCGAGGGTGTCGACGCACTCGACGTCGTCGCGGTACTGGGTAATCAGGTCGACCGCGCGCTGTGAGAACCCACACTGGGGCATCAGCCGGTTGCCCTTCATGAACAGCACCACCTCGTTCTCCTCGATCGCGCTGTCGACGCGCTCGGTGACCTCCTCCTGGGAGAGCCCGCTGTTCGGTTGAAACGTCATACCCTGCCGTAGTCGTTCGAGGGGGAAAGCCGTTGTGTTGCGCTCGGGCCGCCCCGCGGTGGGTTTTTGGCGGTGGCCCCGCCACCTCCTGCCATGGACGCCAGTCCCCCTCGCGCGGCGTCGGACGAGCAGCGGAGCCGGAGGCCGATCCCGCCATGAGCGCCCTCCGATGGCTCGAGGAACACCGGTCGCTGCCGGGGCCGCTCGCGGGCATCGACTCCGGGACGACGTTGCTTCGCGCGCTGTCGCGGTATCACTACGGCGAGGACATCCCCGCCCTCGGGCTCGCGCCCCAGCGGGCGGCCTCGATCCTGCCCTACGGCAACTACCTCCCCGAGGGCGCCCGGCAGGTCCTCTATCGACGTGGGACCGCCGCGGAGGCGATCGACCCCGACGCCCTCGGCGACGTCGACGTCGGCGCCCTCCGGCGATGGGCGGCCGACCGCTACCCCGAACGGGGCTATCCCGCGGTGATGGTCGGATCGGCCAACGGCGCAGCCGTGCACCTGGCCGCCCTGCTCGGGATCCCATGGCTCCCCCAGACGTTCCTGCTGCCCGTCCGGCGGGACGTCGACCCCAACGAGCCGAAGGAGGACCTCGAGTGGGGGCGCGAACACGCCCGGGCGCTGCTCGAGGCCAACCCCGACGTCGAGCTCCACCAGGCGTTCGATCCCAACCAGGACCAGCTCACCCTCGCGCGAGCGGCCTACTTCCGCGTGAAGTCCCGTCGGCTCGGCCCCGCGTACGAGGAGTTCCTGGACGCCGTCCTCGAGCCCGGCGGGACCGTGATCCTCGTCGACTGCGAGCTCGAGTGGCCGACCACCCGGGTCGACGACCGCCACGTCTTCCAGTTCGGCGCGCCCGGCGGGCTCCCGCCCGAGGAGTACCGCGAGGGCAGCGAGCGCGTCCGGGCGTTCCTCGAACGCCACGGCGACGGCCGCCGGATGTGGGACGCGCCCGCGGCCGACGAACAGAGCACCGAGGCCGAGTGGGGCTTCGAACCGGCGCTCGGCACGGACGTCGAGCGCGTGGCCGACGAGCGGGGCTACGACGTCCGCCGGCTCTCCTTCAAGGGCTCCAACGAGCTGAGCGGGCTCGTCGCGGACTTCTACCGCGATCAGTACCGACGCCGCGGGATCGGCGGCGACCGGCTGCTCGTCGGGTCGTTCGCGCTCCTCCAGCCGTGGTGGGCGCTCAGGACCGGCTCGGTCCCCTACTGGATGACGTTCAACGCGGGCCCCGACGCCGACTCGCTGGAGGGCTACCTCGACGCGGCCGATCCCTACGAGGCCATCGACCTGACGCCGGTCTCGAACGGGGTCCGTGCCGCCGGCCAGGCGCCGGTCGAGCGGTGGCGCTCGCTCCTGGCCCGCGCCGAGCGACAGGGACAGTTCCTCGGCGTCGACCCCTCGAAATACCCCGCCGACTTCGGGACGTACTACCGGTATCACGCGGCGCTGCCGGAGGCGATCCCCGACCGCCATCCGATGCCCGCGCCGGTCGATCTCGGGGCGTTCGAGGCGTTCGTCGAGGACCCGCCCCGGGAGTACCCCGTCGAGTGGACCGAGGGCTAATCAGCTGGGGGCCCCGTCCGCGGCGATCGAGTCGGGCGGGCGGCCGGTCCGGACCCGGTACTCGGTCCACAGCGCCGCGGCGACGGTGAAGTCCTCCGCGCTGGCGTAGCCGCGCCTCTCGTAGGCCGTCCCGTCCGGGGCCAGCGCCTCGAGGAAGGTCCCGTACGGACGCAGACGGCGCTCGACGCGCTCGACCTCCCGTTCGGCGCGCCCGTCGAACCCGTAGCGGACCAGCCCGTTCGCGTACATGAAGCTGTTCCACGGCCAGACCCCGTCGTGGTAGTCGCGGTGCAACAGGAAGTAGGGGTGGACCTCGCCGTAGGAGAAGGGCCGCTCGCGCATCCGTAGGCCGTGTTCCGTCCGGAGGTCGTCGAGCGCCCCGACGATCCGCTCGGCCCGCCGGTCCCCGACGAGGCCGAAGTACAGCGGGACGACGTTCGCGTCGCAGGCGAGGACCGACGAGCCGCGGGCCTCGTCGAAGAACCGCCCGTTCCACAGCCCCGACAACCCCTCCCGGATCGCCGACCCCCACCCCGCGTAGGCCGTCTCGACCCCGCGCTCCGCCAGGCGCTCGAGCGCCGTCAGGAGCATCGCGGTGTTGTACGCCTCCCGTGGGTCGGCCGCCGAGTCCCACCAGGCGCTGCCGGCGCCGTCGACGATCCCCGAACCGGGGTCGAAGAACTTCCGACGATGGAACTCTGCGAGGGCGGCGACCGCGTCGCCGTGGGGGTCGATCCCGCCGGTCTCGTCGAGGAGGACGACCAGCGCCGGGAACGTATCGACGCCCTCGGCGGGCGTCGCGGCCTCGAACCCGTCGTGGAAGTCGGTGTAGAACGTCCCCGACTCGGCGACGCGCTCCACGAGCCCCTCGGTCGTCACCCGGAGCTCGTCGCCGAGCCCGCTCGCGACCAGCCCCGGGGCGGCGAAACAGAGGTCGCGGGGCCACACCCCCTGGAAGTGGCCCCCGGCCCTGAAGCCGTTCGCCGCCCGCTCGGCCAGGATCGACGCCGCGGCCTCCGCGAGCGTGCCCCGATCGGCGTACCCGTAAAGCCGCTTCTCGGCGTAGTGGCGCAGCCGCCTCGCGACCTCGATCGGGTAGTACCGCAGCCCCCGTCGCGTCACGGGCGGTCTAGCCTCCCGGGCGTGAAGCCTCCGTCGGTGTGGCTACTCCTCGCCCCCGACGGGGAGGACCTGCACCAGCGAGTAGACGGGGACGCCGTCGATCTCCTCGACGCCCTGCTTGTCGACCAGCACGACGCAGGCGACGGGCTCGCCGCCCTGCTCGCGGATCGCCTCGATCGTCTCGCGCATCGTGGTGCCGCTCGTGATCGTGTCGTCGATCACGTAGCACTCGCGGTCGCGGATCGCCGCGAAGTTCCGCGAGAAGCTCCCGCCGAGCTCGTCCATGTCGCCCTCCTCCCACTGGTGTTTGCGCGGGGCGTACGTACAGAGGTCGGTGTCGAGCTCCCGGCCGACCATCGTCGCCAGCGGCGCGCCCGCCTTCTCGATCCCCACCGTCAGGTCGATCTCCTCGCCCTGCTTTCCCAAGAGATCGGCCATCGCCTGCGAGACGTACGAGAGGCGCGCGCTGTCGCGCCCGATCGCGCTCCAGTCGACGTGGAAGTCCGTCGGCTCGCTGCGCATCTCGGGTTCGGCGGGCGGCTCGGCCCCGCCGCTTCGCTCGACCAGCCAGCTCGCCGTCTCCCGGGAGACGTTCAGCTCGTCCGCGATCTCGCCCTTCGAGAGCCCCCGCTCGGCCAGCTCGGCCGCGCTCTCGATCAGGTCGTCAACGTTCTTCATACGCGGCAAATTCGACCGCCGTTTTTATAGTCGTATCGTCATCCGCGAACGCCGCCTCCCAGTCGTCGAGCCCGTGGACGCCGGTCACCAGCGAGTCGAGGAACTCCTCCGGAAGGCTCCCGAGGGTATCGCTCGCGCCCTCGAAGTGGCCGACGTGGGAGTTGACGCTTCCCACCAGCGCCTTGTTGTGCAACACCAGCTCCTCGTGAAGCGTTCCGCCATCGATCTCGAACTCCCAGGGGCCGGGCACGCCCAGCAGCGCCCCGACGCCGTTTGGCGCGAGCGCGTCGATCGTCTGGAAGGCGTGTTTCGCGTAGCCCGTCGCCTCGTAGACCAGGTCCATCCCCTCGTGTTCCCTCGAGAGCTCGTCGACGGGCGTCTCCCGCGAGTCGACGTAGGTCGCGCCCAGCCCCTCGATGATCTCGATGGTCGGATCCGGCCGATCGCGCCGGCCCACGCAGTAGGTCCGCTCGAAGGGGTGGGTGTGGACGAAGGTTGCGAGCGTCAGCAGCCCCAGACTCCCGTTGCCGAGCACGGCGGCGCTCTCGGGGTTCCACTCGAAGGCCGACCGCGAGGCGTAGGCGTGGTCGAGCGCCTTCTCGGTGATGCTGATGGGCTCGATCAGGAAGCCAAGCGGCGCCTGCTCGTCGGGGATCCGCACGAGGTACTCCGCGGGGCTCGTGAAGTACTCGGCCATGAACCCGTGGGCGCCGACGATGCCGCGCTCGTGGTACTCGCCCTCGGGGGCCATGTCGGGCTCGCCGCGCTCGAAGTACTCGTTCTCGCCGTTGGGCGGCCGCCGAACGGTCGGCACCACGACGTCGCCCGCCTCGTACTCCGTTCCATTGGGATCCTCGACGACCCCGACGGCTTCGTGGCCCAGCACCAGGTACTCCTCGTCCGCGGGGAACTCCCCGTGACCCCCCTCGAGCACCTCCCGGTCCGTTCCGTCGACCCCCACCCGCAGCGTCCTGACGAGCGCCTCGCCCTCACCGGGCACGGGCTCCGGTATATCGATCACGCTGGGCTCGTGCTCGCCCTTCCGAACCGCCAGTGCGTCCATGCTCCCGACGAGGGTCCGACGGGCAAAAACAGTTACTCCACTACGAGTAAATATTCGAGCGGCGGCGATACACCCGGCGAAGCGCGCGGGAAGGGCGATACCCATTCTTTTGGCGTTCGGGCGAGCAGCGGCGGGTATGGAACGATACGACCTGCTCTATCGCCTCTACGAGGATCACGAGGCGGACTCGCTGAAGGCCTACCAGGACCTCGTCGACCTGTTCCCGCCCGTCGACTCGCGGGTCGCCCTCGAACACTGGGAGCGCGCGAGCGACGAGCTCGACCGGCGAAAATCCGAGATCCGCGCGGGCTTCCCGGACGGGGCCTACGCCGAGGTCGCGGCCCACGCCACCCGCGAGCAGGCCTTCACCGCGCTCGACCTGCACTCGAAGCACGGCCGCGGGGTGAACGTCTTCGTGCTCGACGTCGACGAAACCCTCAGATCGGCGGGGGACACCGACAACGAGATTCCCAGGGAGACGCTCTCCCTACTGACCGAGTTCCACGAGGACGGCGTTCCGATCGTGATCTGTACGGGCCAGACGCTGGAGAACGTCAAGGGCTTCATGATCCAGGGGCTGGGCAGCGAGATCGTCCACTCGGGGGAGCTCTCGATCGTCTACGAGGCCGGAACGGGCGTGTTCACGCCGGGCCACGGCGCCGACACCAAACACCTGCTCTACGAGGATCTCGACGAGGGCATCGTCTCGGTGTTCGACGACGTCCGCTCGCGGGTGCTCCGGGAGGCCCCCGAGGAGCTCAGGCGGGGCTGTCACCTCCAGGGCAACGAGTTCAACGTCACGATGAAGCCCAACTTCGAGATCGGCTCCGAGGAGGCGATCGAGATCATCGACGACGCGCTGGTCTACGAGCTCGGCCTGCTGGGCGAGGCCGTCGCCGAGGTCGCCGATGCCGACGTCGATCCAGACGCGGCCGGCGGGTTCGCCCGCGCGTTCTACGCCGACAGCGACCCCGAGATCCGTGACGTGCTCGAGGAGCGGGGCTCGCCGCCCGAGGTCGACCCCGAGGAGGTGCCCGAGGCCCTCGCCGACTACTTCGACCGGATCGACGTCGCCTACTACGAGGGCGACGCCGCCGAGATCGGCTCGCTCGAGCTCAACAAGGTGGTCGGCGTCGAGGCAGCCCTCGACGTGCTGGCGGTCGAGGACCCCTTCGCGCTCGTGATGGGTGACTCGAAGAGCGACCTGCGGGTGATGGAGTGGGTCGCCGAGGAGGGAAGCGGGATCGGCGCCGCGCCCGAGCACGCCTCCGAGGACGTCCTCGAACACGTTCGGGGGGCCGACGAGCTGGTCTTCGGACCCGGACGCTCGGCGGACATGCTCCGAACGGTCTACGCGCTCAACCGGCTGGTCAGTCTCGACTGAACGGGTCGGTCGTCGCAGAAACACGCCGCGGGCTTCGCTTCGGGAGGAGTGCCGGGGACGTCGCCCCGGCGGTCACGGATTCGGATGATCACACATGACGTTTGAGGCTCGGACAACGATCCAACGCCGCCGTTCGTGATATCTCGTGTCACACCATACCTCACCGTTTCCCGCTCGGGTAATAAATTTACCGTATGAACAGTACTGACGTGACTTTATCGCCTATTATACTACAATAGTCTCGAACGATGGTAGAATCAAACTCCTATGGGGGAAATACGCTTCGATCGTCGATCAGAGTCAACCCTCGGATCGAGATCGGTCGAGCCCGTCGACGACCTCCTCGGTCGGCGCGACGGTCGCGAACTCGCCGTCGAGGTGGGCGAGCGCGGTCCGATGCATCTCGTCGGCGGGGAAGCGCTCGCCGTCGGGGCCCTCGCGTTCGAACGTCGCCGTGGCGTCGGAGACGACCGTGGCGTCGAAGCCGAGGTTCTCGGCCATCCTCGTGGTGGTCGAGACGCAGTGGTCGGTCGTGAGACCGACGACGACGACCGAGTCGTGACCGCGCTCGCGGAGCCAGCTTTCCAACTCCGTCCCGATGAACCCCGAGTTGACCCGTTTCGTGAACACCGGTTCGCCATCCCGTGGCTCGGTCTCGGGCTTCCAGGCGAACCCCGGCCCGTCGCCCCGGAGCGGGGAGTCCGGCTCGGTGGAGTCGTGGCGGACGTGGACGCGCGGGTAGTCGCGTTCGCGCCAGGCCTCGAGGAGGCGGGCGGCGTTCGACTCGGCGTCGGGCGTGCTGCGCTCGCCGTATTTCGGGTCGTCGAACCCCGTCTGGAGGTCGACGAGGAGGAGAACGGGTCCGTCCTCAGTCATCCCCGGCCCTCGGCTCCGAGACGGATGTCGGTCGCGCCGGGGCGGCCTTCGGGTGCTCCCGCGAGACGTTGATCGGGCAGGTGTCGGGCGCCTGTTCGGGGTCCTCCGAGAACAGGTACTGCTTCCACTCGCGGTCGCCCTCGACGCCCCAGTCGCCCAGGTCGGCGTGGGGACAGACGCCGTCGTACTCGGTGAGTCGGCCCTGGATCACCTCGCGGGCGTGTTTTCCGGCCGCGGTGTCGCCGGTGACGTTCAGGTTCTCGAACAGCGCGCGGGGCTGGAAGGTGATCTCAAGGCCGATCGGGCAGTAGCGGCTCTTCCGATCGCCGTAGAACGGCGCCCGGCAGGTCGGGAACATCGGCTCGCCGGCGAAACAGAACTCCCAGTGAGGGTCGTCGGGATCGGTCGGGATGTCCTCGGGCCAGGGCTCGGGGTCGTGGACGTGGAGGAACTGGAGGACGTGCCAGAGCGCCTCGTGGTACTCGCGTTCCGATAGCTCGCGTTCGGGCGGCCGGAAGAAGGCGACCAGCGACGCCTGGTCGTTGTGGTCCTCGTAGACGTCGAGGTACTCCGCGAGCGTTCCGCCGAGCTCCAGCAGGGCGTCCTTGTCGGTCATCGAGGGGACCGCCGTGTAGAGCGGGTCGCCATCGCGGACCGACTCGGCGCCGAAGAAACAGGGGAACGGACTGCCGTTTCGCTCGCCAAGCAGCCCGTCGCGAAAGGTCCGCCAGTGATCCCCGACCCAGTCGGGGGCCGCCCCGCTTTCGACGCGCGCTACCATGGTTTCCTGGTCCCGGAGGTGGCCGACCACGGGCTCGGTCATGGCTACTGGCTAGGGCCGAGCGGCCTTTTAGCCGTTGTTTCCCGCTACGCGCTGCAGTTGTTCGGCCCGAGCTCGAGCTCGGTGGCCTCGTCCTCGTCGATCGCCTCCACGCCCCGGTTGACGTCGATCACCCGCTCGTAGTTGGGCGGCTTCTCGGGGAGGCTCTCGAGGCTCCGCTCGACGAACGCCTCTTCGTCGAGCGCCAGGACGTCGAGCCCCGTTCGAAGTCCGCCGACGGTCGCGCGGACCGGCTCGCCCGGAACGCCGCCCTCGAACTCGCCCTCGTCGGTGACGGTGACGTGACCCGGCAGCAGGGTGACCGAATCGGGTTCGGCGAGCAGGGTTCGGTGGATCGACTCGTGTTGCATGCGCGCGCCCCGTTCGCCGGCGTCCTCGCTGAACTCGAGTTCGGTTCTCCCCGTCCCGTCGACGAACAGCGTATCGGAGCTCAGCAGTGCCGTACTCCCGACGAGGTAGTTCACCATCTCACCGGTGTGGCCGGGCGTCCGGAGCGCCTTGATCTCGAGACTGCCGACCTCCAGCACCTCGTTTCGCTCCAGGGGTTCGTACTCGTACTCCAACCCGCGCTCGCGGGCGCGCTCGCCGAGGTAGTAGGGAACGCCCAGCTCGGAAGCGAGTTCGCGCCCGCCCGAGACGTGGTCGGCGTGGACGTGCGTGTCGAGGACGGCCGTGATCTGGTAGTCGCGCTCGCGGGCGGCGTCGACGAACTCGCCGGTGTGACGGGTCGCGTCGACGGCCGCCGCCTCGCCCGACTCGGGATCGCAGATCACGTAGCCCAGACAGCCCTTCGCCCGGCGCTGTATCTGGAGGACTTCCATCGAATCGAAGGCGATCGGGACGACGTCGTAGACCGCGCTCCAGGCCTCCATGCCGCCCTCGACCACCGCCACGTCGTCGTAGCCCGCCCTGTCGAGTTCGTCGGCGAAGTTCCCGGAGGAGATCCCCTTCGCACAGACGGTGACGAGCGGGCGGTCGCCGTCGATCGACCGATCGAGCTCCGCGGCCCGCTCGTCGTCGAGCGTCGCCTCCTTGCCGAAGGGGAAGTTGACCGCCCCCGGCATGTGCCAGGCCTCGAAGCTCTCCTCGGGGCGGGTGTCGACGAGCGTGAACGGCTCGTCGGTCCGCTGCATGCGCTCGAAGCGCTCGGCGCTGATCTCGCGTGCCATGAGTTCCGCTAGGCCGATCGTCCCCATAACCCTTCGTGCGCCGGTCGACCGGGCGAACACCCACCGAAACGATACTAGCCGATCGAGCTGAGCCCGTCTCGGGGCTACGGGTCGTCCGGCGGGCGCTGACGGACTGGTCCCGATCCTGATACAGTTATATGTCTCCGGTTAGCAATGCCGGTATCGTCGCCCTTCGTGACGACCGTGACCGGGGATGGACATGATGCGAAAGGAGCTGTTCGGGGTGTTCGGCGACCGGGAGGCGCTCGCCGACGCGCGCGACGAGGGGGAGTTCGACCGGGTCTGTTCGACGGGCTCGCTCTCGGTCGGGATCCGCGACCCGGATCTCGGCGCGCCACACCGCAGCGCCGCCCACGAGGACGGGGAGGGCTGCTGTGTGATCTGGGGGGAGATCTACACTCCCGACGGCGTCGACGACCCGGCCCGCTGGTTCCTCGAGGCCCATCGCGAGCGCGGGCGGGACGCGCTCGGGGGGCTCAACGGCTCGTATCTGGTCGCGGTCGACGACGGCGACCGGGCGGCCGTCTACACCGACCCGATCCGCTCCTGGGAGTGTTTCTACACCGACGCCGTCGGCCCGCGGGCGTTCGGCACCGACGCGACACGGCTCGCCCGGCTCGTTCCGGGGCTGGCGCTCGATCCCGACTCGTTGTTCGAGCTGGCTCACATCAGCGTCGTCCTCGGCGACCGGACCCTCTTCGAGGAGGTCTCGCGGACCCCCTTCGACGGCGTTCTGCGTTCGGACTCGACCGACCGTCTCGATCGGTTCGTCTACCGCCCCCGCGAGTTCGACCACGCCGGCGAGCTCGCCGACCGCCTCGAACGGGCGCTCTCGCGGCGCGCCGACCTGCGGGGGAGGAAGGCCGTCCTCCTGGGCGCGGGCTACGACTCGCGGACGCTGCTCGCGGGCATCCCCGACATCGAGTGCTGCTACACCGTCGGCACCGACACCGCCTCGGAGGTCCGGGTCGCGAGGAAGCTCGCAGAACAGTACGACGCGACCCATCGCGTCCTACCGGTCGACGGCTCGTACTTCTGCACCGACATCGACACGGTCCGCTACACCAACGGGATCGGCGAGTCGATCCACATCCACCAGCGCGGCGTCGAGCGCCTCGCGAACGCCGACGTGATGTATCACGGCTGGGCGATCGACTCGCTGCTCAAGGAGTTCTTCGTCCAGAAGAAGCGCGTCGGCGCGTTCGGGAAGTCGATCAAGCTCTCGGGGCTCGCCGAGGAGCCAGACGCCCTCGACTTCCTCACCGACAGGAAGCTCGGGATCATGCCCGAGAGCACGACGCTGCTGGACGGCTGCGAGTCGGTCCCCGACCCCGAGGCCCGCCTGGAGGCGTCGCTCGAGGACGAGCTCGAACGCTGCCGGGAGCGCTGTACGCGCGAACACGACCTCCCGAGCGTCTTCGGGGTCAAGAACCTCCCCTCGAAGTCGTTTCGCACCCACCTGGCCGACCAGTTCACCGAGTCGTTCGTCTGTGCCGACAGCGAGCTGATCGACTGGCATCTCTCGACCCCACCCGAACACCGGAGCACCGAGACCTTCCTCGCCGCGATCCGGCGCCTCGATCCCGAGGTCCTCCGCTACCGGCCGCCAGACCGCCCGCGGACCGTCTCGGTGCTCAACCAGGTCGAGGGGTTCCTCCGGCGCAACCTCCCGGTGACCTCCTTCGGGAAGCCGTGGCCCGACCGCCGCTCGGTCTACGAGGAGTACGATCTCGATCGGTCGCTGCTTCCCGACTCGCCGTCGCTGCACCCCTGTAGCGTCCGGCTGAAGCTCCGGGTTCACGACGTCGAGACCTGGGTCGACGCGGTCGCGGGCGAGGGGGCGCTCTCGCCCGAGGAGATCGTCTGCCCGCCCGAGGGACGCACGCTCGTCCCCGGCGAGCGCACCGCCAGCCATTAAGACCACGGGTCCCGACTGCACGGACATGCACACCGGCTCCAACGATCCGCTTTCGCTTCAGGGTGTGATCCCGCCGACGATCACCGTCTTCGACGACGACGAGGAGGTCGACTACGAGGCGACCGCGGCCCACGCACGGTACGTCGTCGACGGCGGCGCACACGGCGTCTTCCCGCTGGGCACCAACGGCGAGTTTCCCCTCCTGACCGGCGAGGAACGAAAGGGCGTCGTCGAGGCCGTGACGGAGGAGATCGACGAGGTTCCCGTGATCGCGGGCGTCGGCGCGCCCAGCACCTACGAGACCGTCGCGGCCGCCGCACACGCCGAGTCGGCCGGCGCCGACGGACTCGTCGTCGTCACCCCGTACTACTACCCGCTGGACGGCGACGCCGCCCTGAACCACTACCGTCGGGTCGCCGAAGCGGTCGACCTGCCGATCTATATCTATCACATCCCGAGCAAGACCGGCAACGCGCTGTCGCTCGACACCCTCGCGGAGCTCGCCGGGATCGAGAACCTCGCCGGGGTCAAGGACTCGAGCAAGGACGTCCCGTGGCTCGCCCAGGCGATCGACGCCCACCCCGAGCTGACCTTTCTTGCAGGGTCCGACTCCCTTCTATTCCCGGGCCTCGAGATCGGCTGTTCGGGCATGGTCAGCGCCGTCGCGAACGTCTATCCCGAGCTCGTCGCGGACCTCTACGAGTCCTACGAGGAGGGCGACGAGGAGCGCGCCCGCGAGCTCCAGAGCGACGTCTACGACGTGCGCGACGCGATCAAGTACGGCTCCTACATGGCCGGGGTCAAGAGCGCGCTGCCCCACGTCGGCTTCGATGCCGGCCCGCTTCGGAGCCCGCTGCAGCTGATGGACGAGGAGAGCGAGGAGGCGATGGTCGAGGACCTGGAGAGTCTCGACCTGCTATAACGGCCCGCCCGGTGCGTAGGACTGATCGCGCGCGACGACCGTCTCGGGCTCGAACCTGACGAGCCGGTAGCGATCGCTTCGATCGAAGACGGCGTGAAAGCGCCCGTCCCAGCCCTCCTCGGGGCCGAGATACCGCCGGAACAGCCGCTTGGCCCTCCCGGGGTCGAACGCCTCGACGCTCGCTTCCCCGCGCATGCCGACGTGCTGGACCAGTCCTCGGGAGGCGTCGAAGTCGACGACCGCGAGCGCGGTCCGCGGGTCGTTCTCGACCCGTTCTGGATAGCTCTTCAGCTCGGGGTTGACGACGATCCAGATCGCCTCGTCCTCCCAGAGATACCACAGCGGCGAGACGCGCGGCCCCTCCGGCGAGGCCGTCGCGAGAAAGCAGAACAGCGGGCGCGCGAGGAAGGTCTCGATGTCGACGGCGAGCGTGTCTTCGACGACGTCCATGCCGGAGCAGGGGACGGGACGACCTTGAAGCTGCGGCCCGACGCCGCGGAATACATCACTCGGATTCGAGTACTCAATTCGAACCCCTACTGTTTTGGCGTTGAGGGCGCCACTCGGAGGTATGGTTCGGGACTACAGACAGCTGCACGACCCCAACGCCGAGTACACGATGCGGGAGCTCTCAGCGAACACGATGGGGCTCGAGGCCAAACGGGAGGGCGGGCGCGACGTCCAGATCACGGACGTCCAGACGACGATGATCGACGGGAACTTCCCGTGGACGCTGGTGCGGATCTACACCGACGCGGGGATCGTCGGCACCGGCGAGGCCTACTGGGGTGCGGGCGTCCCCGAGCTCATCGACCGGATGACGCCGTTCCTGGTCGGCGAGAACCCCCTCGACATCGACCGGCTGTTCGAGCACCTGATCCAGAAGATGTCCGGCGAGGGCTCGATCGCGGGCGTGACCGTCACCGCGGTCGCGGGCATCGAGATCGCGCTGCACGACGTGGCCGGCAAGATCCTCGACACCCCTGCGTACCAGCTTCTGGGCGGGAAGTACCGCGACCAGGTCCGGGTCTACTGTGACTGTCACGCGGGCGACGAGAGCGAGCCCGAGTCGAACGCCGACGAGGCCGAGCGCGTCGTCGAGGAGCTGGGCTACGACGCCCTGAAGTTCGACCTCGACGTGCCCAGCGGCGAGGAGAAGGACCGCGCGAACCGTCACCTCAGCGACCGGGAGATCGACCACAAGGTGAACATCGTCGAGGCGGTCACCGACCGCGTCGGCGACCGCGCGGAGGTCGCCTTCGACTGTCACTGGTCCTTCGCCGGCGGGAGCGCCAAACGGCTGGCCGAGCGCCTCGAGGAGTACCCGATCTGGTGGCTCGAGGACCCCGTGCCCCCGGAGAACCACGACGTCCAGCGCGAGGTCACCGAGCAGACCTCGACGCCGATCGCCGCCGGCGAGAACGTCTACCGCAAGCACGGCCACCGCGGGCTCGTCGACGAGCAGGCCGTCGACATCCTCGCGCCCGACATGCCGAAGGTCGGCGGGATGCGCGAGACCCGCAAGATCGCCGACTTCGCCGACACCTACTACATGCCCGTCGCGATGCACAACGTCTCCTCGCCCGTCGCAACGATGGCCTCGGCCCACGTCGGCACCGCGATCTCCAACTCGCTTGCGGTGGAGTTCCACTCCTACCAGCTGGAGTGGTGGGAGGACCTCGTCGAGGAGAGCGTCATCGAGGAGGGCTACATCGACATTCCCGAGACGCCGGGTCTCGGCCTGACCCTCGACCTCGACACCGTCGAGGAGCATATGGTGTCGGGCGAGGAGCTGTTCGACGAGGCGTAAGCCGAAGTCAAGCCAGCAAATCTTTGATTTGCGTTGTTCGACGAGGCCTGAGTCCTCGTCGGGCCAGCGAGGCACCGCCTCGCGCTGTTTGACTGAGCGAAGCGAAGTCAAGCTTGCCGAGCTTTGTTCGGCAGTGTTCGATGAAGAGTGAGCTTCGTCGGATACACTGAGCTCTGCCCGTCGGATCAGCCAGAAACCGCCTCTCGATTTCGCCGCTACGTTCGGTTTTATCGGGTGTGACCGCGGAGGATGCGGTGTGATGGCGGCCACAGACTACGAGATCGACCACGAGCTGAGCGACGACGCGGAGAACGTCCACAACGCCTGGGACAACGCTCTCGACCCCGTCCTGACGGTCGAACCCGGCGAGGTCGTGCGCTTCGAGTGTCGGGACGCCCTCGACGGACAGCTGACACCCGACTCCGACGTCGACGACCTCGCGAACGCGAGCTTCGACCCGGTTCACCCGCTGACGGGCCCCGTCGAGATCGAGGGCGCCGAACCGGGCGACGCGCTGGTCGTCGAGCTGCTCGAGTTCGAGCACAAAGGCTGGGGCTTTACGGGGTTCATGCCCGGCGAGATGGGGCTCGGGCTCCTGCCCGAGGAGTTCGAGGACGCGGGGCTCCATATGTGGGAGCTCGGCGAGGACTCCGCGGAGTTCGTCGACGGCATCGAGATCCCGCTAGCCATGTTCCCGGGCACGATCGGGAACGCCCCCGCCGAGACGGGTGAACACGACACCCTCCCGCCGCGGGACGTCGGGGGCAACATGGACGTCAAGCAGATGACCGCGGGTTCGACGGTCTATCTCCCAGTGGAGGTCGATGGTGCATTGTTCTCGACGGGAGACTGTCATGCTGCACAGGGTGACGGCGAGGTCTGCGTAACCGGGATCGAAGCCCCGATGTTCGTCACCGCGCGCTTCGGCCTGGAGAAGGACGCCGACATCGCCCAGCCCCGCCTGGAGACGACGGGCCCGTTCACCGCCAGCGGCGAGGACGAGCCGATGTACGGGACGACCGGCATCAGCGACGACCTGATGGAGGCGACCAAGCTTGCGATCCGCCACATGATCGACCATCTCTCGGCCGAGCGGGGGCTCTCCCGGGCGGAGGCGTACATTCTCTGTTCGGTCGCCGTCGACCTGAAGATCAGCGAGGTGGTCGACGCGCCCAACTGGACGGTCACGGCGTTCGTCCCCGAGAGCGTCTTCCCCGAGTGATCACCAGCCCAGGCGCTCGGCGATCCGTCGGCCCATCGTCTGTGCGTCCTCCTCGAGCACCTCGATCCCGTCGTCGAGTGCGATCCGACCGGGTTCGACGACCTTCGCACAGACCCCGCCGCGCTTGTTCTTCAGCGCGCGGGCGACCCCGTCCTCGCCGGCGACCTGCTCGACGTGAGCACACGGCGGGCGCGGACGCGTCCCTCGGAGCACCGCGTCGCCGACCCTGAAGGTGGTCCCGAGCAGGTCGTGGACCTCGACCCCGCGGGTGACGACGTTGCGGCGGTGGCGGCCGTCCGAGAGGTCGATGTCGAACTCCTCGTCGATCTCGTCGATCGCCTCGCCCTCGATCAGCGTCACCTCACAGACGTCGTACGGCGAGTAGTAGCCCGTCCCCGTGCAGTAGTGATCGCCCTCCAGTCCGCCCTTGACGGCCGCGACCGACTCCAGGGACTCCATCGGGGCGGAGTCCTCGCGTGCGATGAACAGCTGCTCGACCCGTGGCATGGTTTCCGTAGGAGCCGCGGGCGAATAGCCCTTCGCCCGGGCCGGCAGGCGCAGCACCGATCCATTTACCCGCGGCGCGCGAAGGGTCGGCATGGTCGACGACATCAGCGCGGACCAGGTCGAGAAGTGGCTCGACGATCGCGTGGTCCAGGACGTCGAACGGACCACCGACAACGCCGCCGAATACAGCATCCAGTGTCGCCTCTCGCACATCCCGCTGAACGTCATCAAGGAGGACACCTGGGGGCCGCTGCGCGTCGTCGGCCGCGCGGCCTTCGACACCGAGCGCACTGCGGCCGTGATCGCCGACCCCGACCAGCGCTACGAGCTGCTCTCGCGGATCGGGCCGGTGTTCGCCGCGACGCCCGGCTTCTACACCTTCCTCGACGAGGAGGAGAGCTCCACGGAGTTCCCGAACGTCGACTCGCTTCAGTTCGAACACCGGATCTACCCCGACGGCGCGACCCAGCAGGAGCTGATGAGCGGGCTGATGGCGATTGCGACGGCGATCAAGTACGTCCAGAACACGGTCGCGGCGATCCGCCGGCACGAGACCGAGACCGAGACTGAAACTGAGACCAGGGACGGGGGAGAGGGCGAAAGCGAGAGCGAGGAGGAGAGCTAGTCGTCGTCGGCCGCGAGGTCCGACCCTGACCCGCTGACGGTGTGGTTCGCCCCCTCGTCGATCGCGATGCTCGGGGGGTACTTCCCGCGGTCGAGCCGGAGGTCCGACTGCGGGCGGGCCATGCAGGTCAGCGCGAACCCCGCCGCCTCCTCCTCGGTCAGCCCGCGCGCGGCGGGTTGGGTCACCTCGCCATCGACGATCTCGGCGGTGCAGGCGAGACACATCCCCACGCGACAGGAGTACTCCTGGGCGATCCCCTCCTCGATACATCGCGAGAGGATCGTCTCCTTGTCCGAGACCTCGATCGTCTCGCCGGTGCCGACGAACTCGACGGAGTAGGTGGCCATAGCACCCCTACAGCCAACTCGCTCAAAACGCTTTATCTCCCGTCGTGTCGCCGACGGAACGACCGGATTCGACCTAAAGCGTTTTGCCCGTCGCGCGGCCAAGCAACCATATGACTACACGAGAGTGCGACGTCGCTATCGTAGGGGCCGGCACGGCGGGCTGCTACGCCGGGGCGACGATCGCCGATGCGGGCTACGACGTCCTCGTCCTCGAACGCAAAACGGAGGAGGAGGCCGGCCACATCGCCTGCGGGGACGCCCTGAAGGGAGCCGACGAGTTCCCGGGGGCGATCCCCCGATCGAAGCTCGACCGCTCGATGACCAACACCGAGGTCGACCACGGCCGCTTCGAGCTGCCCGAACACGACACGGTCCTCGACATCCCCGTGCCCGGCGAGCTCGCGGTGATCGACCGACTGGAGTACGGCAGGGCGATCATCGAGGGCGCCGCCGAGGCCGGCGTCGAGTTCTCCTACGACACCGTCGTCCAGGACGTGCTCCAGGACGGCGACCGGGTCACGGGCGTGAAGGCCAACCGGAAGGGCGAGGGCCTCACCGTCGAGGCCGATATCACCATCGACGGGGCGGGCGCGCTGTCGATCCTCCAGGACAAGGCCGACCTCGCCGACACTACCTTCGACACGAACGTCACCTACTCGCAGTTCTGTTCCGCGTATCGGGAGATCGTCCACGTCGAGGAGGAGGTCGAGTGGAAGGACGCGCTGGTGTTCAAGCCGACCAAGCGCGCGGCGGGCTACCTCTGGTACTTCCCGCGGACCGGCACCGAGATCAATGCCGGCGTGGGCTTCCAGATGAACGAGGAGCCGATGAAACTGGTCGACGACCTCAAGCGCGACCTGGCGACCCGACCGGAGTTCGAGGGCGCCACCGTCGAGGACAAGCTCGGGGCCGCACTACCCACCCGCCGGCCCTACGACTCGGCGGTCGCGCCGGGCTTCATGGCCGTCGGCGACTCTGCTGGCCACGTCAACCCCACCACGGGTGGCGGGATCGCGGGGGCCGCGTACGCCGGCGAGTACGC
This sequence comes from Halalkalicoccus tibetensis, assembly GCF_037996645.1. NCBI lineage: Archaea > Methanobacteriati > Methanobacteriota > Halobacteria > Halobacteriales > Halalkalicoccaceae > Halalkalicoccus > Halalkalicoccus tibetensis. The sequence continues at coordinate 323,027 of NZ_JBBMXV010000002.1, read as the reverse complement.
GGGCGAGCAGGCGATCCGCGCGCTGGAGGCCGGCGACACGAGCGAGGCGATGCTCTGGGACTACAACGAGCGCGTGATGGACCACTACGGCGGGCGCTACGCCGCGCTCGACGTTTACAACATCATGGCGACCGCCGTCGACGTCTCGGACCTGACGAGCCTGCTTGTCGCGATGCCCGGCGAGAACCTCGCCGAGGCGCTCTACTCCGGCAGCACGGACTTCGGGCTGAAGCTCAAGCTCCAGGCCGCCGTCGGCAGCTTCGGTCACTGGGGGACGATCCTCGACTTCTACAGGACGAAGCGCGTCGCCGACGAGCTGCTCTCCCACTACGAGCGCTACCCCGACCGACCCTCGGCGCTCGCGGGCTGGCAGCGCGAGCGCGACGCGATCATGGACCGGGTCTACGAGACGACGGGCGCCGAGGCGAAGTACTGACCCACCGAACGCTGAGCAAAACCCCGCTCATGGGCCGATCGGCGTGCTCGCCGGGCGGACCTATTCGCCGGGCGTCATGCCGGCGTGTTCGTCGCTTTCATTTACCTCGCGGGCGGTCTCGCGGATCCCGTCGGGGAGCCCCGGCACCTCGACGTCGACCGTCTCACCCCCGTCGGAACCGATCGCGTCGGGCGACAGCGGGAACGTCCGCAGCTCGTGGTGGAGCGCGATGCCGGCCTTCGCGCCGTCGCCCATAGCGATCGGGGTCTGGTTGTGGCCGTGGGTGACGTCGCCGACTGCGTAGACCCCCTCGACCGAGGTGCGGCCGTGGTCGTCGACCTCGACGGCGCCGTCCTCGGCGAGCTCACAGCCGAGGGAGACGGCGAGCTCGTTGTTGTACGTCGAGCCGTACATCGCGAAGCCGCCGGTGTACTCCCGTACCGTTCCGTCCGCGAACTCGATCGCTCCGATTTCCGGTCTGGGCCCCTCGCTGTCGCGGGGATGGACCGCGACGGCCTCCTCCTCGCGGACCTCGAGCGGGTGGGCTCCGAGCTGCTTGCCGACCTCCTCGTTCCACTCGGGCTCCGCGCCGTTGAGCAGCAGCTCGACGTCGGCGGTGAAGTTGAGCAGCACCATCGCCGCGTGGGCCGCGCTCTCAGTGTGGCCGAAGACGAAGACTGGCTCGTCGATCAGCGAGTAGGCGTCACAGTGCAGGCAGTAATGGAGCCCGTGGCCGGTGTAGCGCGTCAGCTCCGGGAACGACGGCGGCGCGTCCTTGAAGCCGGTCGCGAGCACGACCCGATCGGCCAGCGCCTCGACGTCCCGCCCCCCGACGCGGAACCGCCGCCCCCCGTTCTCACCCTCGCCCCCGACGACGTCGATGTCGGCCACGGTGTCGTCGTAGCGGTCGGCGCCGTACTCCTCGAGCTGGGCGAACGCCAGCTCCGTGATCTCGCGGCCGGTCGTCTCCTCGGAGACCCCGATCAGGTTGTGGACGTGTTCGACCGCCGTGTATCGGCCCCCTTCCCGGTTGATTAGCGCCGTCTCGTGGCCGAGTCGCGTCGTGTAGAGGGCGGCCGTCAGGCCGCCCGGACCGCCGCCGACCACGACGACTTCGTACTCCGCGGGCATGGTCGTGACCACGAACGCCGGGCGGTTCAGTCGACGGCTTGCAGGAGAACCGTCAGTCGCCGTCGGCCGGGGCCCGCTTCGGCCGCTCGCTGGCCTCGCCGGCCGGGCCGCCCTCCCTGTACGTGATCCCCCAGCCGGTCAGCCCCATGACGAAGAGGATCGCCGGCGAGAGGAACCCGAGGAAGTAGTACGGTCCGTAGGAAAGCGGCGAGACCCCGAGGGTCGCGGTCATGAACGCGCCGCCGGCGTTCCACGGGATCAGCACGCTCGTGGTCGTGCCGGCGGCCTCGACGGCCCGCGAGAGGTTCCGGCTCTCGAGGTTGAACTCGTCGTAGACGCCCCGGAAGGTCATCGACGGGATGACGATGCTCATGTACTGCTGGCCCGCGAGCCCGTTCATCGCGAAGGCCGTGACCCCGGTGCTGATCGTCAGTCCCGCGACGCCGTGGATGAACTGCTCGATCCCATTGGCGAGCGCGGCCAGCACGCCGGTGCGTTCGAGCAGTCCGCCCAGCGAGAGCGCGACGGCGACGATCGAGATCGTCCAGGCCGAGCCGTCGAGGCCGTCGCTCGCGAGCAGCTCGTTCACCAGCTCCGTCCCCGTCGCGGGGTCGGTGCCCGTCTGGGCGACCGTCCACGCCTCGGCGAAGCCGGTCCCCTGGACGAGCAGCATCGTCGCGACGCCCGCGAAGACGCCGGCGACCAGCGCCGGCAGCGCGGGATAGCCCACGAGCGCGAGCCCGAAGGTGATCACGAGCGGGAGGAAGACGAGCGGGCTGATCTCGTAGCCCGCGAGCATCCCCGATTGGATCGTCTCGACCTGTCCCGCCGGGATCGATCCCGATATTCGCAGCCCGAGGTAGGCGTAGGCGACCAGCGCGATCGCCAGCGCGAGGCCGGTGCCGACGCGCATGGTGTTGACGTGCTCCATCAGGTCGGTCCCGGTGACCGCGGCCGCCAGGTTCGTGGTGTCCGAAAGCGGCGTAATCTTGTCGCCGGTGTAGGCGCCCGTCAGCACCGCGCCGGCGGTCATCGGCGCCGGCACCCCGAGCCCCTGGCCGATCCCCATGAGCGCGACGCCCAGCGTTGCGGCGGTGGTCCACGAGGATCCGATCGCGAACGCCGAGACGGTCGCGATCAGCGCCGTCGCCGGGAGGAAGACCTCTGGCGTGAGCAGCTCCAGCCCGTAGTAGATCAGCCCGGGGATCGTCCCGGAGCCGATCCAGACGGGGATGAGCATGTAGATCACGAAGAGGATCAACAGCGCCTGGATCCCCATCGTCAGCCCGGCCGAGATCCCCTCGAAGAGCTCGTCCCACGTGTAGCCGAGCCAGTACCGGCCCACCAGCCCGGTCAGCACACAGCCCCACAGCAGCGGCATGTGCGGGTCCAGCCCGAAGCCGATCGCCCCGACCGTGAGGAAGACGACCATCCCGACCACCGGGACGAGCGCCTGCCCGATCGAGGGCCGGTGCTCCTCGGGAATCTCCCCGTACGAACGCGGCGCGAAGCCCATCTCTGCCATCGCCCGGGCTATGCACTCGAGGAATATATACTCATTTGAGAATAAACGACGGTGATATTGGGGCGTGCGAACGGGGCACTGGGTGGCACGCTCTTATAAACACCGCGCCATTGCTACGCCGGCCGTTTCGTGGCTGGCAGCCGTAGGAAGAGCTGCTATGGACGCACTCATCGTCACTACCGACGGGTTCGAGGACAGCGAGCTCACCTATCCCTATTATCGCCTGCAGGAGGCGGGGATCGGCGTCGAGCTTGCCACGCCCGACGGCGAGTCGGTGACGGGCAAGATCGGCGAGGAGATGGACGCCGATCTGGCCATCAGCGAGGCCAGCGAGGACGAGTACGACCTGCTGGTCGTTCCGGGCGGCAACGCCCCCGAGGACCTCCGGATCGAGGCCGAGGAGGCCGTCACGCTCGTCGAGGAGTTCGACGAGAGCGGCAAGCCGATCGCGGCGGTCTGTCACGGCGCCCAGCTGCTGATCAGCGCGGACGTGCTGGAGGGCCGTGAGGCCACCGGCTTCTGGGCGATCCAGGTCGACATCGAGAACGCCGGCGCGACGTTCGTCGACGAGGAGTGCGTCGTCGACGAGAACCTGATCACCGCGCGCTACCCCGCCGACCTGCCCGCGTGGCTCTCGACGGTCCTCGAGCAGGTCGAGGCCCAGCCCGCCGCCGCCGACTGATCGGTTCCGGTTCCCGCGTCGTTTCCGCGCGCCTTTTTCCGCCAGCGTTTCGTGGGCACGCCGAAGGGCTAACTGCCTCGCCCCGAGAGTACGGACACATGTCACATCGAGTCGTCATCAGCGACGCGAAGGCCGACGAGTCGGACCTCGAGATCCACCGCGAGGCCCTCTCGGACGTCGACGCGGAGGTCGTCTCTCGGGAGCTCCGCGACGAGGAGGAGGTACGCGAGGCCGCACGCGAGTCCGCCGCGCTGATCGTCGACACGCGCACGCCCGTCACCGAGGGGGTCTTCGACTCCGACGAACTGCGGGTCGTCGGCCGCGCGGGGATCGGCGTCGACAACATCGCCATCGACGCCGCCGCGGATGCCGGTATCACGGTGGTGAACGCGCCGACCTACTGCCTGGACGAGGTCGCGACCCACGCGCTTTCGCTCTTGCTGGCCTGCTCGCGGAACCTCCCCGCCTACGACGAGGAAGTACGGGACGGCGGCTGGGACTGGCGGGTCGGCGAGCCGACCGTCCGCCTCCGGAACGCGACCCTGGGGCTCGCTGGCTTCGGGCGGATCCCCCGCCGGCTCGCGACGATGGTCCAGGGCTTCGGCTGCGAGATCGCGGTCCACGACCCCTACCTGCCCGACGGCGAGATCGAGTCCTACAACGCCGAGTCGGTCGGCTTCGAGGAGCTGCTCGAACGCTCCGACCTCCTCTCGATCCACCTCCCGCTGACCGACGAGACCGAGGGTACCTTCGACCGGGAGGCCTTCGAGGCGATGCTCGATCACGCCGTCCTCGCGAACACCGCCCGCGGCGGGATCGTCGACGAGGACGCGCTCGCCGAAGCCCTCGAGGACGGCGAGATCAAGGGCGCGGGGCTGGACGTCATGCGCGAGGAGCCCCCCGAGGACTCGCCGCTGCTCGGGCGCGATGACGTCCTCCTGAGCCCGCACGCGGGCTGGTACTCCGAGTCCGCACGCGAGGACCTCGCTCGCGAGGTCGCGGGCGACGTCGCGCGCGTGCTAAGCGGCGAGGAGCCAAGCAACCCGGTGACCGACGACTGGTAGCTCGGGGACCGGATCGGCGGCGATCAGATCGTTCGGAACACCCGTATGGTGTCCCGGGAGGTGGGCTCGCGGATCAGCTGGGCCAGCCCCCTGTCGGTGAACACCCGCTTCCAGTCGCGATGGTAGAGCGGGAACTCGTCGTCGACGTAGCTCACGGCGGCGTCCGTTCGTCCCCGATCGGGGCCGTTGCCCTCGTTCTCGGCGGTGATCAGGAGGTCCGAGCTGACCCGGGCGAGCTCGTCGAACACCCACTCGTCGTCCGGGTGGACGTGCTGGAGGGTCTCGACCGAGTAGACGACGTCGAACGCCCCGTCCTCGAACTCCGGGACGAGCTCCTCGAGGGCGCCGACGTGGAACGTCCCCGTTTCTGCGAGCCGCAGGTACTGTTCGGCCATCACGTCGAACGAGTCGTCGTTGATGTCGATCCCGGCGAGGTTCTCGAAGCCCTGCTCGCGCAGGTGCGCGAGGTGGCGCCCGGAGCCACAGCCCACCTCGAGGATCGCCGCCCCCTCGTCGACGTAGTGGGCGAGCACGCTGGCGAGGGTCTCGCTCACCTCGTTTGGCCCGATTCGAGCGTAGTACGCCGGCGAGAACCGCCCCGAGCGCTCGGCCCAGTCCCGGCGGACGTCGTCGGGGTCCATACCGGCTTGGAGGTGCGTGGGAACTATATACTGCGTGGAACGGCTCGGATACCGCTTCCTATTCGGGCTGGGTCGCGGCGATCTCCTCGATCGCCCGGCCCACCACGTCGATCCCGATGCCGATGCTCGCCTCGTCGACGTCGAACGTCGCGGTGTGGTGGCCGCCGGGGTGATCGGTGCCGATCCCGACGTAGGTAGCGTAGCCGCCGTTCTTCTGAACCTCTCTCATCAAATAGGTCGCGTCCTCGCTGCCGCCGAGCGAGTCGCGCTCGAGGACGCTTTCGACGCCCGGGCGGGTGCGCGCGACGCTCGAGACGACGTCGACGAGCTGCTGGTCGCTCCTCGCGCTGGGGGCCTCGCCCTTGGTCTCGACGTCGACCGTACAGCCGTGCATCTCGGCGGCACCCTGCAGCACGCGCTCGGCGCGCTCGCGCATGTACTCCATCAGCTCGGTGGTCTGGCCGCGGACCTCCCCCTCGATGTAGGCGTGCTCGGGGACGATGTTCGAGGCGGTGCCGCCGCCGACCTGCCCGGCGTTGACCCGGGTCGCTCCGTCCTTGTGCCGGGGGATCGCGTAGAGGTTCTGGATCGCGGCGGCCATCGCCTGGACGGCGTTCTCGCCGGCGTCGGGCTCGGCGCCCGCGTGGGCGGGCTCGCCCGAGAACTCCGCGTGGAGGTGCGAGACCGCGAGGAAGTCGTCGATCCCGGCGACGATCTCTCCTGTCGGGTGGTCGAGGCCGATGTGCAGCGCCAGCAGGTACTCGACGTCCGCGAGGTGTGGGCTCTTCGCCATCGCCTTCCCGCCCGCGATCATCTCCTCGCCGGGCTGGAAGAACACCTTCAGGGTGCCCTGGAAGTCGCTCTCCGTGATCGCTTCCAGAACGCCGAGGCCGATGGTCGCGTGGGCGTCGTGCCCGCAGGCGTGCATCGCGCCCTCGTTCTCGGAGCGAAAGCCCCCCGCGGCGGGCGCGTGCTCGTCGGCCCGGCTCTCCTCGCGGAGCAGCCCGTCGATGTCGACCCGCAGCCCGATCGTGGGACCCTCGCCGCGTTCCACGACGGCCACACAGCCCGTGTAGCCGCCGTCGAGCCGGTCGAGGACGTCCTCCTTCGCGCCGGCCTCGCGGGCCTGGTTGAACCACTCGACGAGCTCCGAGGAGTCGGGGACGGCCATGCGTTCGTCGGCGTCGATCGCGTCGCGCCCGACGTAGAGGTCGGTGACGCCGATGCGTTCGATCTCCTCGACGATGCGGCAGGTGGTGTAGAACTCGCGCCACGCGGGCTCGGGGTGGCGATGTAGGTCGCGTCTGATCTCGATCAGGTGGTCGACGCTCATGTCCCACCCGACGAGCGGGGGTCACTTAACCTAACTCGATCCGACCTGCCGGACCCGCTCGACCTCGACGCCGAGGTGGACGCCCGCGGGGCGTTCGCGATCCATCACCTGGCGCGCGACCGAGTCGTGGCCGACGATCTCGATGGTGCGCGTGTAGACCGTGTAGGACCACGAGCCGAAGCTGTCGCCGCCCGTCGTTCGTTTGTGCTGGGGCACCCGCAGCGTCTCGGGCGGGCTCGGGTGTGGTCCTTTCATCTCGGCGCCCTTTCGCTCGACGAACTCGGCGATCTCGTCGACGACCCGGTCGAGGACCGCCCGGTCCCCGCTCTGGAGCGTCAGTTTGGTGACGAAGGTCATGGCTGAATCTACGACTACTGTGGACGCCGGGGATCAAAAGTCGTCCGAATCGTCCCCCGTGGCTCCCGAGCCGAAATGCCGATCCGGACGGGCCGTCCGGCCGATTGAGCGGCCTCGCTCGACGTCGCCGCCGGATATCCCCACTCCGATATTCTCTTAACTGTCGGCGGGGTATAAACGGCAATGACGGTAGACGCGACAAGCGCCGGCGCGATCCTCTTCCGGGATACGCGCGGACGGCGCGAGTACCTCCTCCTCAAGAGCCGCCCGGGGGACTGGGAGTTCCCCAAGGGCGGCGTTGAGGGCGAGGAGGAGCTCCAACAGACCGCGATACGCGAAGTGAAAGAGGAGGCCGGCATCGCCGATTTCCGGCTCATCGACGGCTTCCGCGACGAGTACGACTACGTCTTCCAGGCGAACGGCAAGACGATCCACAAGACGGTCCACCTGTTCATCGCCGAGTCCTTCGAGGCCTCGGCCGAGCTCTCGACCGAGCATCGCGACCTCCAGTGGCGCGACTACGAACAGGCGATCAACACCATCACGCAGGACGGCCCCCGGGACATCCTCGAGGACGCCCACGAGTTCCTCGACGAGGAGGGCTACTGACCGGGGCTCGTCGTTCGGACTCGTCGAGCGGGCCCGGCATCGGAGTCCGGCCCCGACCAGCCCCCGGCTCGCGGGACGGACACTGAAACGTGCGGGCGCCGTAGGGTCCGTATGACACCTGCCCGGCGGGCGGTCCGATGACCGCCCGCACCGACCCCGGACCGACGTCCGCGATCACGGAACGAGCCCGCGGCTTCTGGGCGTACTACCGCCGATACACGACTACGGCGATCCACGCGGCGGCGACGGCGGCGCTGACGGCCTTCGGCCTGCTGCTGTTCATCGACCCCGCGTTCGCGTGGCTGGCGATCGCCGCCTACGTCCTCCCGCCCGTGATCCTCTACGCGACCGGGCGCGACGTCGGCGAGGATCCCGACGAGACCGAACGGCCCGAGAGCGGGGTCCGGTCCCGGAGCCCGGGGAACGGTAGCGATCGCGACGCGGACGGTTCGGATGCCGACGCCGACGGCGCTGACGCGGACCACGACGGCGTCGATCGGGACAGTGATGGGGACGATTTCGATGCGGACGGTCCGGACCGCGACCACGACGGCCCCGATCGGGACAGCGACGGCGATGGGATCGATCGAGACCACGATGGCCCGGATCGTGACCACGACGGCATCGACCGGGACGTCGACGGGACCGACTTCGATATCGACGGTCCGGATGGGGACGCCGACGCAGACCTCGACCGTGACGGGTAGTCCCGGTTCGAACGACTTAGGCCGGTCGCGGACGGAGCTCTCGTCGTATGACGCGCGAGCGGATCGACCACGAGTTCGGCTTCGAGCTCCGGGTCTGTCGGTGGGCCGAACGGAACTGGCCCCCCGAGAGCGACCCCGTTCCCGCGATCGTCTCGCGCCAACTCGGGACCCGCGGGCGGCGCTGGGACACGATCGTCCTCGAGGTCGATCCCGAAGGGCTTGCCCGCCGGGAGGCGTTCGGCCGCGAGCGTCTGGACTCGGACCTCCTCCATGTCGTCCGGAACGCGCCCGCCGAGTGGGCCTACTACCGCCACGCGCTGCCCCACCCGGGCTACCCGTGGCGCTACGTGCGCGAGTCGATCCACGAGGCCGATAGTAGGGAGATCCTCGACGTCAGGAAGCGGAGCAACCGGGTCGAGATCCGCCGCCGATTCGAGTACCCCGACTGGGTTTTGAGGATCGTCGCCATCGAGAACAAACCCGACCTCGACGCCAGCGCGGCGCGCGCGCTCGGCGATCAGCTGGAACGCGACGTCGCGCTCGGGCTCGCCGACGAGGTCTGGGTCGCGACCCGCGCGACGGGCGAGCGCGTCGAGCCCGCCCTGCTCGAGGACCTCCCCGTCGAGGTCGGGATCCTCGTCGTCTCGGGCGAGGGGGCGAGCGCCCGCTGGCACCCCCGCCGGCTCGCGCCCGACGAGCCAGGGACGCGGATCACCGAACGCCCCGCCGGAGGGGGTCACGACCGCTCGGCCGCGCGCTTCGAGTACGTCTCGCCCAACTGGAAGGCCGAAAAGCGCCTCGCGATCGCCGAGCGCGCCTACGAGCGAGGCTGGCGCTCCTACGTCGACACGATGCGTCCCGACTGCCGGCATTTCGAGGGCCGGATCGATTCGGGGGCCCTCGTGCCCCACTGCGGGGCGAAGGACCGGGAGCAGACCGCCGCCGAGTGCTCGGGTTCCTGTCCCGAGTTCGCGCCCGAGCCGCCCGCCTGGCGGACGAAGGGATGGCCGATCGAGGGCGGGCCCGGGAAGGGTATCAGAGAGCTGCTCGAACGCCGCCGGGAGCGCGCCCGGGCGCGCTCGGAGGCGGGAGCTACTCCTGGGTCTCGACGGTGACGTCCTCGCGGGGCGCGACCTTCCGGAAGGTCGGAACGGCACGGTACTCGACCTCGACCACCCCTTTGCGTTTCAGGCTCTGGAGCGCCGAGCGCACGTCGCCGACCTCGGGGTCGATGTCGAACTCCGCCCGGAGGTCCTGGAGCACCGAGACCACGCTCTGGGAGCGCTCCTCGGGACCCGCGAGCACCTCGAAGACCTGCCCCTGAAGCTCGGGCACCCGGATGACGGTGCCGTCCTCGCCCCCCTCGATCCCGGGGTCGACGTCGACGAGGTCGGCGGCGTCGGGCGTCGCGCGGATGAGGCTGTCCTCGTCGCGGTAGTAGTACTCCGAGAGCTCGTTTTCGAGGTACTGGTGGACCTCGCTGCCGCTCTCCATCCCCCACCGCTCCTGTAGTTCGGCGTTCTTGGTCGGCTGGTGCGAGACGACGTCCGCGAGGCGCTCCCTGGCCTCCTCCGAGAGGGTCATCGCCCGACGCTACGGGGAGGTGATACGTTATTTATTCGTTCTCGGCCGGCCGAACGCTTAGGACGCCGGGGATCGTCGTCCACGCCATGACGGAGAACGCCACGATCACCCGAGAGGGCGGCGTCGCCACGATCACGGTCGATCGGCCCGACAGCCTCAACGCGCTCAACACGAACACCTTGCGGGTGCTCGAGGAGCTCATCGAGGAGACCGAGGACGCCCGCGCGGTCGTCCTGACGGGCGCCGGCGAGGACGCCTTCGTCGCCGGCGCCGACATCGGCTACATGAAGGAGCTCTCGGTTTCCGAGGCCATGGAGTACGCCGAGCTCGGTCACCGGATCTGCGACCGGATCGAGACCCATTCGGCCCCGGTGATCGCCGCGATAAACGGCTACGCCTTCGGCGGGGGCTGTGAGCTCGCGCTGGCCTGCGACCTCCGGGTCGCCAGCGAGAACGCGGTGCTCGGCCAGACCGAGATCGACCTCGGGATCGTTCCCGGCTGGGGCGGGACCCAGCGCCTCTCGCGGCTGGTCGGCGACGCGGCGGCCAGGAGGATGGTCTTCCTCGGCGAGCGCCTCGACGCGGAGGCCGCCGCCGAGATCGGCCTCGTCGGCGAGGTCGTCCCCCCGGAGGAGCTCGACTCCGTCGTCGGGGAGATGGCCGCCCGGATGGCCGAGAAGCCCCGCTTCGCGCTCGCGGCCGCGAAGGAAGCGCTCAACCAGGTCCACGAGAGCCACCAGTCGGCGGGGCTGGCCTACGAAAAGCGCCTCTGGAGCGGGCTCTTTGGCACCGAGGACCAGCACGAGGGTATGGAAGCGTTCGTCGAGAACCGCGACCCCGAGTTCGAATGAGCTCGACGGTTCTCGTCACCGACGCCGACTTCCCGGACCTCGGGATCGAGCACGAGCTCGCCAGGGAGGCGGGCGTCGAGCTCGAGAGCGCGGACGCCGAATCGTCCGAGGAGGTGATCGAAGCCGCCCGCGAGGTCGGCGCCGACGCCCTGCTCGTCCAGTACGCACCGATCACCCGCGAGGTCTTCGAGGCGCTCGACCTCGCCGCGGTGGGTCGCTACGGCATCGGCGTCGACAGCGTCGACCTCGATGCGGCCTCGGATCACGGCGTCCCCGTCGTGAACGTTCCCGACTACTGCCAGGACGAGGTCGCCGAACACGCCCTCGCGCTGACCCTTTCGAGCGTGCGCGAGACCGCCCGGTTCGACGGGAGAGTGAAGAACGGCGAGTGGGATTGGACGGCCGGCAAGCCGATCAATCGCCTCCAGGGCGCGACGGTCGGCTTCGTCGGTTTCGGTTCGATCCCCGAACGCCTCGCCGAGAAGGCGTCCGGCTTCGGCTTCGAGTACCTCGCGTACGACCCCTATCGCTCGGAGGAGGAGCTCGCGGGGGCCGGCGTCGAGAAGGTCGGGTTGGAGGGGCTGCTCGCGAGGGCGAGGATCGTCTCGGTCCACGCGCCGCTGACCGAGGAGACCCGCGAGCTGCTCGACGCCGGGGCGTTCGAGACCATGCGCGAGGACGCGGTGCTCGTGAACACCGCCCGGGGCGGACTCGTCGACGTCGGGGCGCTCGCCGCGGCGATCGAGGACGACGAGATCGCGGGTGCCGGCCTCGACGTCCTACCCGAGGAGCCCCCGGAGGAGTCGCCGCTGTTCGATCTGGAGGAGGTGGTCCTGACGCCCCACGTCGCGTGGTACTCCGAGGAGTCGATCGCGGATCTACGCGAGACGGTCACCCGGGACGTCCTCTCGGTGCTGGCGGGCGGGGAGCCGACCAACCCCGTTCAGTCCTGAGCCGCGGGCCCCGAGCCCGCCCGGGGGCTCTCCCGGCCGACCGTTTCCTCGACCTGCGTGTAGACCAGGACCAGCCCGAGGACCGCGAGGGCCGCCCCGACGGCGAAGGGAACGACGAAGCCGAGCGAGACGAGAAAGCCCGCCGAGAGCGGGCCGATCGCGATCCCGAGGGTGAACGCCATCGTCAGCACCGAGAGCTTCGTCCCCGAGTCCCCGCCGGTCGCGAGGTCGCCCGCGAGCGCGAGCGCGGGGGCGAACACCATCGCGCCGGCGACCCCCTGGAGGAACCGCACCGCGAGCATGACCGCCGAGTCGAGTACGATCCCCTGGGCGAGCGTCGTGGGGACGAGCAACACCAGCCCGACGAGGATGAACGGCCGCCGCCCCCAGCGGTCGGTCGCCCGGCCGATCGGTACCTGGAGGAAGACCTGCGCGATGACGAAGGCGGCGAACTGGACCCCGAACCAGGTCGAGCCCTGGTCGAGGCGGGCGTTGACCTCGGGCTGGAGGGTCGCGAACAGCGCGATCCCCGTCGCCATGAAGAAGGAGGCGACCCCGAGGGTGAAGATCGGGTCGAGCCCGCCCTCGCCGTCGAGGACGTCGACCGAGAGGTCCCTCTCCGTGCGTTCGAGCTCCGCGGGGTCGTGGACCAGTACCGTGACCAGCAGGAAGCCCAGTGCCGCGGCCCCGGCCGCGAGATAGAAGGTCGCCTCGAACCCGCTCAGCTCGATCCCGAGGGGGCTGTAGGGCCCGGCGTTGACGAGCGCGCCGGCGGCGACCGGCCCCGAGCCGAAGCCCACCAGCCGGAAGGTGTTGTAGACGCCCATGTTGCCCCCGCGGGTGCCCGCGCCCGCCAGCTCGTTGACCAGCGCGACAGACGAGGGGATGATGAACGCGATCGAGATCCCCTGAAGGGCCCGCACCGCGACGAGCGTGACGTACGAGCCCGCGAACAGGTACAGCAGGTTCGCCGCCGTCAGTCCGCCCAGGCCCAGCAGGATATAGGACTTGCGTCGGCCCGTCCGATCCGATACGCGTCCGGCGAACGGCTGGCCGAGGCTGCTGACGAACCCTACCAGCGAGAGGACGATCCCGATGATCATCGACTCGGTCAGCCCGAAGGTCCGCCCCTCGACGACCCCGCTCGCGATGTAGAGGGGGAGGACGATGATGAGAAAGGAGTTACCGACGCCGTCGGCCATCCGGGCCATCGCGAGCGCCAGGATGCGCCGATCGGTTCCGAAGAGGGTACGGGCCACGCCGGCCGTACGGATCCGGGCGCCATCAGCCTGCTGTTCGGCGAAGCCATAAGACCTCCGCGGTTCTATCGATAACATGGCACGTGAAATCAAGATGAGCCAGCTCGAGGACACGCTCGACGAACTCTCCTACCCGATCGCGCGCGACGACGCCGCGATCGAGTTCGAGGACGTGACGGTGTTGCTCGCCGACGGCGAGGCGAACCTCGGCGAGTTGGTCTCGGAGACGGGAAGCGACTCGTTCACCAGCCGGGAGGACCTCGAGAGCGAGATCCAGAACGTCCTCCCCCGGGAGGCCGTCGGCGAACCCTACCAGTCCGAGGGCGAGGGATAGCGCGATTCGGGGCGCTTAATTGGTTCGGTACGATAGGCGAGGCATGGAATTCTGCGACGAGTGCGGCTCGATGATGATGGCCCAGGACGACGTCTGGGTCTGCAACAGCTGCGGGCACGAACAGCCCAAGGGCGACAGCGCCTCCTACACTACGACCGACGCCCAGGAGGAGAGCGAGGTCATCGAATCGGGCGCCGAGAACAGCGGGCTGCCCACCACGAGCGCGCAGTGTCCCGAGTGTGACAACGACCGCGCCTACTGGTACATGCAACAGATCCGGGCGGCCGACGAGAGCGAGACGCGGTTTTTCGTCTGCACCGAGTGCGAGCACAAGTGGCGCGAGGACGACCACTAGCTGCGCAAGGCCTTTTTACGTACCCGCGTAACCCATCCGCATGGGCCCCTTTCGCGGCGGACGGTCGTCGGCCACCGTCGAGTACGAGCCGGTGAGTGTCAAGGACCTGCTCGTCGAGATGAAGGACACCTCCGAGCTGCTGATCGACCTCTCGTACTCGGCGGTGTTGCTGAACAGCGAGAGCATCGCCGAGGAGGTCCTCCGGCTCGAGGAGCGCATGGACGTCCTCCAGCTTCGCGCGCGGATGAGCCTGCTGATGGCCGCGCGCAACCCCTCCGATGCCGAAGCGCTCGCGCCGGTCCTGGGGATCGTCAGCGGCGCCGAGAAGATCAGCGACGCGACCGGCGACATCGCGAAGGTGGTGCTCGAGGAGGTCGGGCTCCCGGGCGCGATGCGCACGGCGCTGCCCGAGGCCGTCGAGACGCTCGTGCGCGCGAGCGCGATCGAGGGTTCGGAGTACACCGGGCGCACGCTCGGCGACATCAACCTCGAGTCCGAGACGGGGGTCCGGGTCATCGCGATCCGCCGGGGCGAGGACTGGATCGTCAACCCGGGCCCGGGGACAGCGATCGAGGCCGGCGACGTGGCGCTGCTTCGCGGGCCCGACCACGGCATCGGCGAGGTCTACGAGACGCTCTCGGGCGAGGCCTACACCCCCACGGAGGTCGAGGACTCGAAGATCGAGGACCTCGACCGGGCGGTCGACTCGATCGTCCTGATGAAGAACCTGAGCGAGCTCGCGGTCGATCTGGCCTACGGCTCGATCCTCTTCGACAACGTCGAACTCGCGGAGGAGGTCCACAACCTCGAGGTCGAGGTCGACGCGCTGCGCTCGCGCTTCGAGGCCTGGACGCTGCGGGCCGCGGCCGACGCGCCCGACCCCGTCGCGCTCCGGGGCCTGCTCCACCTGGGGTTCAGCACCGAGGAGATCAGCGACGCCGCCCTCGAGATCACCGAGGGCGTCCTCCGGGAGATCGACGTCCACCCCGTCGTCGAGCTCGCGGTCCAGGAGAGCGACGAGATCATCGCCCGTGTGGCCCTCGACAGCGGGAGCCCGCTCGAGGGGACCTCCCTCGTCGGGGGCGTCCCCGAGTCCGACGTGAGCATGAACGTGCTCGCGGTCCGCCGGCCCGAGGAGGGCTGGATGCTCGTCCCGGACGCCGACACCGAACTGGAGGCCGGCGACGTCCTCATCGCGAAGGGGACGCGGACCTCGGGCGAGGCGTTCCGCGACCTCGCGACCGCCTGACACGGACGATGCGACCCCCCATTCGGGGCGACGTCGCCGTAATTATCCGCTCTAGTTAAGCTAATAGCAACTATTATCTAATCGCAAATTAAACACGCTGCAATCCCATCCGGTGACGGCGGCCCGTCACCGACCACGAACCACCATGAGCGTCTCCCAACACGACGAGCCGGCCCACCGCGTCGAGTACGAGGAAAGCGACGAGCTGTCGTTCGTCGTGGTGAGCGCCGTGGCCGCGGTGTCGTCCTCGTCGATCACCGAGATCGGGCCGATCAACGACATCGTCGACCCGGAGGCGCTCTGTGAGCTGTTCGCGACGCGGCCCGACGGGCAGGCGCGGGACGGCGGCAGGGTCTCCTTTCGTCTCGACGGCTACCCCATCGAGATCGATGCGGACAGCCGCGAGGTGCTGGTCTACGAGTGAGGGGTCTCGCCTCCCCGTTAGAACGCCACTCTAAATCGACTTGGTAAGCCATGCGGTGTAGCTATCCCCTTTCCTATCTAAATTCGATCCACTTGAGATACATGAATACACGGATGAAGAACAAGAATATATTGGCGATGAGGTGTGCGGGCTGGCAGCGGGACCGAACGGGATGACACAAGCAGTGGCGGTCCCAGTGGCGTGTGTCCCGTACGAGGAGGACGCGACTCTCGCGGTGATCGACGCGGTTTCGGCCGCTACCGACAGATCCCCGGCCGAGATCGGGCCGCTGAACGACGTGATCGACCCGGACGCGCTGAACGAGGTGTTCGGCCCGACGTGTGACGACCGTCGACGGACGGGCGGATGGGTCCGATTCCCGTTCGAGGGGTTCTCGGTCGTGGTCGACGGGGGACGCCAGGAGGTCCGTCTCTACGAGTGACCGGGGTCCCATCGGGTAGCGGCGCCGTATCCACGAACGACTACACGTTGCGCGCGAACACCAGATAGCCCGAGTGGCCCACCGGGCCCGTACTCGGACGCGTTCCCCTGGAATCGACGTCGAGCTCGCGCTGGATCGTCTCGACGGCCCGCACGTCCGAGAGGCTCTCGCGAGCCGCTTCGACGACCTCGCGGGTCGCCTCGACGAACGGCGAGTAGACCGCGAGAAACCCGCCGGGAACGAGCAGCTCGTCGGCCCGCGCGACCGCGTCGGGGGCGTCCTCGGTGTCGAGGGTGAGGACGTCGAACCCCGACAGGTCCTCGAGGTCGTCGGTCAGGTCGCCGGTCCGGACCTCGACGCGCTCGTCGACGCCCGCCAGCGCCATGTTCTCGCGGGCGACCTCGGCGAACTCCGGCTTTCGCTCGTAGGTCACGACGTCGGCGCCCAATCGTCCGAGGTGGCTCGCGAGCACGCCGGTGCCGGTGCCGGCGTCGAGCACCCGGTCGCCGGCGGCGAGGCCGGTCTCGCCGATCACGAGCCCGACGTCGCGGGGCAGCATCGGCGCGCCGGTGCGCTCGAGGTGGTTGAACAGGTCCGGTCCGCGCAGCTCGCGGACGCGGAACTCCTCGCCCAGATGGGTTTCGAGGACGTCGCCCGGCTCGGCGTCCGTGGGGATCTCGAGGACCCCCAGGTCGGTCTCCAACGTCTCGCCCGGCTCGCGGAGGTACTCGCGGTCGCCCCGGACCAGCAGGATCACTTGGGTTCCGACTCGAGCTTCTCGACCGCGTTCGCCAGGTCGCCGTCGGCCGCCTCGAGGGCCTCGCGGGCGTCCTCCTCGCTCGCGCCGGTGCGCATCGCGACGATCTCGACGTCGTCGGCGGGGATCTCCGCGTCCTCGATCGCGGCGTCCTCGCCGGCGCTCGAGCCCGCGTCGGCCTCGCGGCTCTCGGGCTCGCCGACGATCTGGTAGGTCTCCTGGCCCTGGGCCTGGATCACGGTGACCTCGGCGTCGGTGAACACCAGCTCCTCGTCGCCGGTGCGGATGACGATCTCCGTGGCGTCGATCTCCTCGGTGTCGATGCCCATCTGCTCCATCATCTGTTCCATCTTGCGCGGGTCGAGCCCGCCGCCGCCTCCTCCGAACATACCCGGTCAGTCGGGACACGGAGGGAAAAACGTGCCGAACGCCCCGTCAGTCCTCGCAGCCCTCGCGGACCTTCACGGCCATGCCGGTCGCGAAATCGAGCATCCCGTCGGCGGGCAGCTCCGCGCGCCCGACCGCCAGCAGCCCGCCGTCCTCGTGGACGACGCAGACCTCGTCGCCCGGGCGGATCTCGGGGTCCACCGTCGAAACGAACTTCGCGAAGACGTTCTTGCCCTCGCGGACGAACGGCTCGCTCTCGTCGCCGACGACCACCCGCCCCGTCGGCGCGGAAAGCGCCGCGAGCAGCCGCGTTCCGCCCTCGATGCCGAGCGTGAACCGGCCGTCGGCGCCCAGCGAGACCACCCGCCCCGTCGGGGCGTGGACCTGGCGGGGCCGGCCCGACTTCGAGCGTGCGACCCGCAGCTCCCCGTCGAACAGCGCCGTTCCGGCGCCGTGGCCGAACTGGTAGTCGGCGATCCGGCGCAGGCGGGGGCGTTCCTCGAACTCGTCCATGGCCCTGGGGTCGCAAGCGTCGCACAAGAGCTCACCGTTTCGCCTCCCGCGGCCACCCGGCCGTCGGTCGCTTTGGTGAGAATTATATAACCCTTCGGACCTACTGTCCCCCAATGGCTTCGGATCAGACCAAGAACGTCGCGGGCCTGGGCCTCCTCGTGGTGAGCGGGGCACTGTTGCTCGCTACCGGCATGCTCAACCTCCCGGTGCCGATCGCGCTCGCCGCGCTCGCCACGACCGGGCTCGCGGTCGGATCGCTGCTCGTCGGGACGACCGGCGAGGGCCCGGCGGTATAGTCACAACAGGAACGTCTCCTCGTGGTCGGTCATGTCGACGAAGGAGTCGGTCGCCTCGACCAGCTCGTCGGCCGTCGAGGGGCCGAGCGCCATCACCTCGACGCGCACGCCCTGGTGGCGTAGATGCGAACAGAGCCGCGAGAAGTCGCCGTCGCCGGTACAGAGCACGACGGTGTCGACGTGGGGCGCGAGCGTGACGGCGTCGAGGCTCATCCCGACGTCCCAGTCGGCCTTCTTCGAGCCGTCGCCGAACGTCTTGATCTCCTTGATCTTCGTCTCGAAGCCGATGTCGATCAGCGCCTCGAAGAAGCTCTCCTCCTCGGGGGAGTCCGCGCGGATCACGTAGGCGATCGCCCGGGTGAGCTCGCGACCCCGCACGGCCTCCTCGAGCAGCCCGGAGTAGTCGATGTTCCGGGAGTAGAGGCTGTGGGCGGAGTGATAGAGGTTCTGTGAGTCGACCAGCACGGCGACGCGCTGATTGGGGTGAACGACCGTCATACCCGTGCCTCTCGGCGCCGACGATAAAACGCTTCGTTCAGCGCCACCGGCTCGGCCCGAAGAGCCACGAACGCCGGGAGCCCCCCGCCTCGGCAACGCTCGCTCGGGTCGCAAGGGCTAAGTGGCGCGCCGACACGGATACGACCATGACGCGACTGGCACGATCGGCGCTCGGGTCCGACAGCGTGCCGGCCAGCGCTCTTTTCTGCGCGAAGAAACGCGCGTGAGGGTGGGCTCCCGGCGGGGGTAGCGACCCCGTCCGGGGCCCGAGCAGGAGCGGGGACCGCACGCACTACCGAACCCACGACTCACGAACGCACGAACCAATGACGGCACACGAACCCTACAGCGGCGTCCTCCCGGCGATGGTGACGCCCTTCCACGACGACGGCAGCATCGACTTCGACTCCCTCGCGGCCGACGCCCAGCGCCTCGAACGCGCGGGCGTCGACGGCCTCGTCCCGGTCGGCTCCACAGGTGAAAGCGCGACCCTGACCCACGACGAACACGTCCAGGTCGTCGAAACCGTAAGCGGCGCGGTCGAGGACGTCTCCGTGATCGCCGGCAGCGGGTCGAACAACACCGCCGAGGCCCTGGAGCTCTCCGAGCGCTCGGCGGAGGCCGGCGCCGACGGCCTGCTGCTGATCTCGCCGTATTACAACCGCCCCGAGCCCGAGGGGATGGAGCACCACTACCGTGAGATCGCAGACGCGGTCGACCTGCCCCAGGTCATCTACAACGTCCCCGGGCGCACGGGCCGGGACATCGCGGTCGAGACCGCCGTCTCGCTCGCCGATCACGAGAACGTCGTCGGCTACAAGGCCGCGAGCGGCGACCTCGGACGGATCAGCGAGGTCGTCGAGCGCACCCGCGACGCGGCGTTCAGCGTGCTCTCGGGCGACGACGGCATGACGCTTCCCACGCTGTCGGTCGGCGGGACCGGCGCGATCAGCGTCGTCGCGAACGTCGAGCCCGAGCGGACCTGCGCGATGGCCGGCGCGGCGCTGGCGGGCGACTACGAGCGCGCCCGGGCGCTGCACCACGAGCTCGGCCCGCTGATGCGGGCGCTGTTCGCGGAATCGAACCCCATCCCCGTGAAGGAGGCGATGGCGATCCGCGGTCACTGCGAGCCCCACCTGCGCTCGCCGCTCTCGCGGGCCTCCGAGGGGGTTCGCGAGGAGCTCGAGGGACTGCTCGACGAGCTCGACTCGTCGCCGGCCGTCGAGGTCGGGGTCGAGGCATGAGGGTCGCGGTGACCGGCGCGACGGGCCGGATGGGCCGGGAGGTCGTCGAGGCCGCCCGCGAGGCGGACCACGAGGTCGTCGCGGTGAGCCACAGCGCGACCGGCGAGATCGGCGGGGTCGAACTCGAGCCGGCGAGCGAGTTCGCGACGCTGCTTTCCGAACGCGAGCCCGACGCCGTCATCGACTTCACGCTGCCCGACCCGAGCGTCTCGTACGTACGCGACTGTGCGGAGGCCGGTGTTCCAGCAGTCGTCGGTACGACCGGGTTCTCGGCGGCCCAAGGGGAGGAGCTTCGCGAGGCGAGCGAGGAGACCCCGGTCCTGCAGGCGGCGAACTTCGCCCGCGGGGTCCAGGGGCTGTTGAGCGCCGTCCGCGAGGCCGTCGCCGCGTTGCCCGAGTACGACGTCGAGCTCACCGAGACCCACCACAACGGCAAGCGCGACGCCCCCAGCGGCACCGCGAACCGGGTGCTCGACGCGATCGACGAAACTCGGGGCGAATCCCCCCGCGTCCACGGCCGCGAGGGCGAGGCCCCGCGGGAGGAGGGCGAGATCGGCGTCCACGCCCGCCGCGCGGGCGACATCAGCGGGGCGCACGAGGTGCTGCTCGCGGGCAACCACGAGGAGCTCCGGCTAACCCACCGCGCGGGCAGCCGCGGCGTGTTCGCCGCGGGCGCGGTCGACGCCGCCGAGTGGCTCGCGGGGCGCTCGCCGGGATGGTACGACTTTTCCGACACCCTGCCCGATAGCCAGTCATGAGCCTCGAAACCGAGATCTCGAAGCTGTGGGAACGGTACGCCGCCGACGAGATCGACGCCGATAGCGCGACGACCGACCACCTCGACACGCTCGACGCCTTCCTCGCGGCCCTCGAGAGCGGCGAGGTCCGGTCCGCAGAGAAGCGTGCGGGCGAGTGGGAGTCGAACGAGTGGGTCAAGCGCGGCATCCTGCTCAACTTCGGGCTGCGCGAGACCCACCCGCGGAGCTACGGCGACGTCACCTACCACGACGTGCTGCCGCTTCGCGACACCGCCGACCTGGGCGAGCGGGGCACCCGAAACACACCGGATGGAACGGCGATCCGCCGGGGCGCCTACGTCGGCTCGGACTGCATCATGATGAGCCCGAGCTTCGTCAACGCCGGCGCGTACGTCGGCGACGGCACGCTGATCGACTCCTGTGACACCGTCGGCTCCTGTGCCCAGATCGGCGAGAACGTCAAGCTCGGCGCGAACACCCTCATCGGGGGCGTTCTCGAACCCGTCGAGGACGCGCCCGTGATCGTCGAGGACGGCGTCTCGCTGGGTGCGGGCTGTCGCGTCACCAGCGGGTTCGTCGTCGGCGAGGGCTCGATCGTCGGCGAGAACACGCTGCTCACCCCCCGGATCCCGGTCTACGACCTCGTCGAGGAGGAGGTGCTCTACGGCGAGCTCCCGCCCGAGCGCCGGGCCTTCACCCGCTACGTCGAGTCCTCGTTGGGCGATCACGACCTGTTCGAGGGCGGGGCGTACAAGCCCGCGGTCGTCGCGCTCGACGTCGAGGACCAGACCCTCGACGCCACCCGGCGGGAAGAGGCGCTTCGGGAATGAGCTCGGCGGTATGGCGGCTCGCCGACTGGGACGCCGGCCGATTAGCGGAGCTCGCGGATACCCATGGAACGCCGCTGTACGTCCAGGACCTCGAACGGGTCCGCGAGAACTACGCGCGGATGGCCGACGCCTTTCCCGAGAGCGAGGTCATGTACGCGGCGAAGGCCAACACAGCCGAGGCGGTGCTGACGACGCTCGTCGAGGCGGGTGCGGGTATCGAGTGTGCCTCCGCGGGCGAGGTCGAGCGCGCGCTCTCGGCGGGGGCTCCCCCCGAACGCGTGCAGTACACCGCCGTCAACCCTCCCGCTGACGACCTCGATTACGCGGTCAGGACTGCCCGCGAGCACCCCGAGCTGACGATCACCGCCGGAGCCCGGGACACGATCGACCGCCTCGCCGAGCGCGGGTTCTCGGGCCGGCTCTGCCTCCGCGTCAACCCCGGCGTCGGCGCGGGCCACCACGAGAAGGTCTCGACGGGAGCCAACGCGAAGTTCGGCGTCCCCATCGAGCGCGCGCCCGAACTGCTGGCGGAGGCTGACGAGCGCGGCTTCGACGTCGTCGGGATCCACGCCCACGCCGGCAGCGGCATCAGCGGCGAGGACCTCGCGGCCCACCGCGAGCTCGTCTCGCGGATGGGCGAGCTCGCTCGCGAAACGGCTCCCGATCTGGAGTTCGTCGATATCGGCGGCGGGTTCGGCGTGCCCTACCGCGAGGACGAGGAGCCCCTCGACCTGGCGGCGGTGGCCGACGCGACCCGCGAGGCGCTCGGCGAGGTCGACGCGACCCTCGTCGTCGAGCCCGGACGCTACCTCGTCGCGGACGCGGGCGTCCTGCTGACGCGGGTGAACACGGTCAAACCCGCCGGCGACGAGCGGGTCGTCGGGGTCGACGCCGGGATGACGCATCTCGCGCGGCCGGCGATGTACGACGCACACCACGCGATCCGATCGCTCGCCGACACGGGAGATCGCGGGATCGTCGAGGCGACCGTGACCGGCCCGATCTGCGAGAGCGGGGACGTCTTCGGGAGCTACGCGCTGCCCAACCCCGCCCGCGGCGACCTGCTGGCGATCGGCAACGCGGGGGCCTACGGGTACGAGATGGCGAGCCAGTACAACAGCCGCCCGCGGCCCGCAACGGTCGTCCTCGACGGCGAGGAGAGCGCGGTGGATCGCCGACGTGAGACGATCGAGGACGTGATGCGGCTCGACCGGGGGGCGCCATGGCTGTAGCCTTCGAGAAGTACCACGGGACGGGCAACGACTTCCTCGTCTGTGAGGCTGACGAACCGGTCGACGACTGGGGCGCGTTCGCCATCGAGCACTGCGACCGCGAGACGGGCGTCGAGGCCGGCGAGCGCCGCGGCGCCGACGGCGTACTGGTCCTCTCGATCGAGGATGGTCGAGTTCGGATGCGCCTCTATCAGCCCGACGGCGGCACCGCGGCGATGTGTGGCAACGGCGCGCGCTGTGCGGCACGGTGGGCAGCGAGGCGACTTCGTCGCCTCGATACGCGCGAGCGGCCGGAGGCCGCGAGCGGAGCGAGACGGCTCGGAGCGGACGCGTTCGCCATCGACACGCCGGCGGGCGAGCGTCGGGCCCGCGTGGACAAGGAGACGATCGAGATCGAGATGGGCGTCCCCTCCTTCGACCCCGGCGACGTCCCGCTCGCGCGAGAGGAGCCGTTGATCCGCGAGGACGTGGAGGGCTATGAAGTCACGGCGGTCAATACGGGGGTTCCTCACGCCGTCGTCTTCGTCGACGACGTTTCGACTACCGACCTCGAGACGATGGCCCCGCCCGTTCGCC